>JACQUX010000017.1 GCA_016210045.1 Deltaproteobacteria bacterium
CAGAGGAGACGAAGGACAGGAGAAAAACGGAGTCTGCAACCAACAGCGCTCTCGTAAAACGGTGTCGTGATCTTTTTCTGCTGAAAATGTTGTGTTCGATGAGAAAAACTTATCTCTGATGTGGCTTATGCAAAGGTCTCTTGTAGTGAAGAAAAGTAGTGACTGTTTATGCGATCGTGACGAAGCGCAGCTTTCCCTAGTCATGCATGAGCCGACGCCGGCACTACGGTAATCTCCGGCATTAGTCGAATCAGTTGCTCGCTGATGCTCCCCGTGTTAGCCCCAGCCGCACTATGATCGACCTCGAAACGCTGACCTCGCTGTGTAAACGGCGCGGAATTATTTATCAGAACAGTGAGTTGTACGGCGGGATCAACGGCTTTTGGGACTATGGGCCCATGGGGTGCGAGCTGCGGCGCCGGATTAAAGACACGTGGTGGGACTTTATGGTGTCGCAGCGCGAGGAGGTCGTCGGGCTCGACACGACGATCGTCGCGCATCCGCAGACCTGGGTCGCGTCGGGCCATGTGAAGAGTTTCGCCGATCCGATGGTCGATTGTAAGAAATGCAAGCGCCGCTTTCGCACCGACGAACTGGCCGGCGCGGCGCGGTGTCCCGAATGCCAAGGCGAATTGACCGAAGCCCGCCAATTTAACTTGATGTTTTCTACGCATGTCGGCGCTACGCAAGACGACGCCTCGCTTGCGTATCTGCGTCCGGAGACGTGCCAATCGATCTTTACGCAATTTAAGAACGTCCAGAGCACATGTCGAATGCAAGTCCCGTTCGGGATCGCGCAGATCGGCAAGGCGTTTCGCAATGAGATCACGCCGCGCTATTTTATTTTCCGCTCCCGCGAATTCGAACAAATGGAAATGGAATTTTTCTGTCACCCCAGCGAATCGGCCCAGTGGTTCGAATTTTGGGTGGCGGAGCGCCGGCGCTGGTTTGAAGGGATCGGGATTCGCGCGGCCAGTCTGCGACTGCGGCCGCATGATAAAGACGAGCTGGCGCATTACGCCAGCGGCTGCACGGACGTGGAATTCGAGATGCCGTTCGGTTGGTCGGAATTGGAAGGCATTGCGGATCGCGGTCAATACGACTTGGGCCAACACGCCACGCACTCCGGCAAGGAGCTCGATTACTTCGATCAAGCGCGCAACGAAAAATACCTGCCCGCCGTCGTCGAGACGTCGGTCGGCGTCGACCGCACGCTGTTGGCCGTGTTAGTCGACGCGTATCGGAGCGAGGAAGTGCGCGGTGAGGCGCGCGTGACGCTGGCCCTCCATCCGCGGATTGCCCCGACCCAAGTGGCCGTATTGCCGCTCTCCGGGAAACTCGCCGAACCTGCGCAACGGCTGACGCGCGACTTGCGCCAACACCTCCGTACCGCATACGACGCGGCCGGGAGCATCGGACGGCGCTATCGGCGACAAGACGAAATCGGCACGCCGTTTTGTGTCACCTACGATTTCCAGTCCGCAGAGGACCTGGCCGTCACGGTCCGCGACCGCGATTCGATGCAGCAGGACCGGATTGCGATCGACCAACTCATGACCTATCTCATACCGCGCTTTACCAGTTCGTGGTGAAGAGGCCCTTCAAACTGGAGGGATTATGACGAAATACGTCTACGGGTTCGGCGGCGGCTCGGCGGAAGGGCATGGCAAGACGAAGGCGTTGTTGGGCGGGAAGGGGCTGGGCCTGGCCGCGATGTCGCAGTTAGGACTTCCCGTTCCACCGGGATTTACGATTACGACCGACGTCGGACGTTATTACTTGGGGCACGAATCGAGTTATCCTCCCGAATTGTCCGCACAGATCGATGCGGCGTTACGGCAGGTCGAACAGATCGTCGGCCGCCGCTTCGGCGACGCCTCGGCCCCGTTGTTGGTCTCCGTGCGTTCCGGCGCCGCAGTCAGTATGCCGGGGATGATGGACACGATCTTGAATCTCGGTCTGAACGGCTCGACCGTCGCGGGGTTGATCCATCTGACCGACAATCCACGCTTCGGCTACGACAGTTATCGGCGCTTTATCCAAATGTATGGCGAAGTCGTCTGCCATGTGCCTGCGGATCGTTTCAATAAAATCCTGGATCGCGCCAAGGCGAAGCGCGGGTCGCAACTCGACACGGATCTGAATGCCGGCGATCTGCAAGCGATCATCAGCGACTACTTGACTGCATTCCGCGCCCATACCGGTCTCGATTTTCCGACCGATCCGATGGAACAACTGTGGGGCGCGATCAGCGCAGTGTTTTCATCCTGGAACACGCCCCGCGCCCGCGAATATCGGCGTATTCATGGCCTCCCCGACGATGCCGGCACCGCGTGCAATATCCAAGCGATGGTCTACGGCAATCTCGGCGAGACTTCCGGGACCGGCGTTGCGTTCACGCGCAACCCGGTCACCGGCGAGCGCGTCTTGTACGGCGAATATCTCTCCAACGCCCAAGGGGAAGATATCGTCGCCGGTATCCGCACGCCGTTGCCGATCAACGACGCCAGTCGCTCCGACGGGGCCAAGGATCAACAGGCCGCGCAGACGCTCGAAGTGCGGCAACCCGAGTGTTATCAACAATTCGTCACGATGGCGGACACGTTGGAGCGGCACTTTCGCGAGATGCAGGACCTCGAGTTCACGATCGAGAGCGGGCGCCTCTGGCTGCTGCAAGCGCGCAGCGGGAAACGCTCGGCGATGGCTACGTTGCGGATCGCCACGGAAATGGTCGCTGAACGCATGATTTCTCAAGAAGAAGCAGTGCGCCGCGTGGAGCCGCCGGTCCTGGAGCGGCTGCTCCACCCGACGATCGACCCGCAGGCCGTGAAAGGCCGTGCGGCGCTAGCGACCGGATTGCCTGCTTCGCCGGGCGGCGCCGTCGGGCAGATCGTGTTGACGGCGGACGACGCTGTCGAATGGCATCAGCGCGGTCGGACAGTCATACTCGTGCGACAGGAAACGTCCGCCGATGACATCCACGGGATGCACGTTGCGCAAGGCCTGCTGACCGCGCGTGGTGGACTCACGTCGCACGCTGCCGTCGTGGCGCGCGGGATGGGGAAGGCGTGCGTCGCCGGGTGTACCGGCGTCTCGATTGACGAAGACCACAAATGCGTCGTGTTTCCGAACGGCACCCGACTCAAAGAAGGCGAATGGGTCTCGCTTGATGGAAGCACCGGCGAAGTCTACGCGGGACAACTCCCGGTGACCCGTCCGCCGGTCGGCGAACATCTCACGGCGTTGTTGGGCATGGCCGATCAATTCCGCCGCCTCGAAGTGCGCGCAAATGCGGAGACGCGCAAAGACGCGGAGACGGCGATCAAATTCGGCGCGCAAGGGATCGGGCTGGCGCGCACCGAACATATGTTCTTCGCGCCGGAGCGCATTCCGATCGTCCGCGAGATGATCATGGCGAAGGATCGCGCGGCCCGGGAACACGCGTTGAATAAGCTCCTCCCGTTCCAACGCGACGACTTCAAAGAATTGCTCGCCGTGATGGCCGGACGTCCGATCACCATCCGACTGCTGGATCCACCGCTGCATGAATTTCTTCCCACTGCGCCCGAGGAATGCGCCGAGCTCGCGCGTCACCTCAAGGTGACCCGCGCCGAGTTGCGGGCCACGATCGAGCGCTTGGCCGAAGCCAATCCAATGTTGGGGCACCGTGGTTGTCGGCTCGGGATCACCTACCCCGAAATCTATGCGATGCAAGTCCGCGCGTTGCTCGAAGCCGCCGTCGCCTATGACCGCGCCAGTGGCGTCACGAGTCGGCTGGAAATTGAAATTCCATTAGTCGCCGAAGCGGAAGAATTGCGCCGGCTGCGCGCCGTGGTCGACGACGTCGCTGCGGCCGTCCGCCAAGAAACGGGCGGCACGGTGGATTACTTGGTCGGCGCGATGTTGGAATTGCCGCGCGCGTGTCTCACGGCGGATCTGTTGGCCCCACACGCCGATTTCTTTTCGTTCGGCACCAACGACCTTACGCAGACCACGTTCGGCATTTCACGTGACGACGCGGGTCGTTTTCTCCCAACCTATCAAGAACAGAATGTCTTGGCGTCTGATCCGTTCGTCTCCATCGATCCGCACGGCGTCGGCCAATTGATGCGGATTGCGGTGGAACGCGCCCGCTCGGTCAAGCCGCAGATGCCGATCGGGATTTGTGGCGAGCACGGCGGAGACCCGACCTCCATCGCCCTCTGTCAGGAGCTGGGGCTTGACTCTGTCAGCTGTTCCCCCTATCGAGTCCCGATCGCCCGATTGGCTGCGGCGCAAGCGGCGTTGAAGAGTGGCGGATAGGAAAATTGCAAATATCAAAATGCAAAATGCAAAATGCAAAATATTCGGTCAGACGATGGCGCTGTCGCTGTCTGTCTTAGTGAGCGCCTGTGGCGGGCAGTCGCTGTTCACGGCCATTAGCACTGAACTCTCCAATCCGCTGACCGTGACGGTGAACGCGGCCGCGCAGCGCGCATATGTCGTCAACGCCAACGATACGGGGTTGTACACCAGTGGCTCGCTCCATATCCTCGACCTCAGCACGATCACGACCCCGACGCGTGTCGCCAGTCAGCCAATCGATAGCTTAGGCGGCCAAATCGTCCTCGACACGACCAATAATCGCGTCGTGATTCCCAACCGCTTGAGCGAAGGCGATACCGACACCGCGGACCATGTCGTCGAAGTGAACATCAGTGAAGGGGGCGCCACGTTCCTCAGTGTGGCCAGCGCCGACGCCAACGGCAATCCGTTCGGCGCGATCCGCGAACCGACCACGAATCGGCTGTTGGTCCCGAGTCGCGAAGGGACGCTCGAAGTCTTCGACCTCGGCGCGGTGCCGCTCTCCCGCGTCGCGCAAGTCGACTTGCTGCGAACCCTCTCCGACGGCAGCGACCTCGCCATTGCGGACGCTGTCGAGATCCTGCTCACCACCGCCAACACGCAGGCTGTGGTTACTCGTGCCAGCGGCGGGCTGTTCGTGCTCAACGTTAGCGAACTGACGACCAGCGGCGTGAATCCGGTCGATTACTTCATTAGCGATCTCGAAAGCCCGCGCGGCCTCGCGACCGACGGGACGTTTGTCTATGTCGTCGATACGCTCGATAACGACGGCACGACGGAGAATTATCTGCGTATCCTCAATCTCAGCGGTCTCGCCGTCGACGCGAGCAATACGACCACGACAGTGCAAACCATCAGTGCGAATAGTCTCCAAGCGGCCGCATTGACTGTAGGCACCGATCCGCAACAAGTCGTCGTCAGTGTCGGTCTGGCGCGCGCGTATGTCACCAACATGGGGGCCAACACCGTCAGCGTCTTCGATACCGCCGCGCGGACCAAAGTGGCCGACATCAGCGTCGGCGAATCCCCGTTCGGGATGGCGCTGTATCAACAAGTCGCCGGCGGCGCCGATACCCATTTGCTGGTCTGTAACCGCCAAGCCAACACCGTCTCGATCATCGATCTTGCCACGAATGCCGTGATTGCGACGTACCAATAAATGGCGCGGAGCCACCATGGCCAATCGGTTGGACGAGTTGTTTGCCGCAGAGGGATCGGCATCCGTGTTTGCGCGCGGTTACAGCCGCTATCTGAGTGAACTCCTGCAAGCCCTCGATGGTTCCGCCGTCGCGGCCGTGGCCGAATGTTTACTGCAGGCGCGTTCGCACGGACGCACGGTCTTTTTTGCCGGCAACGGCGGGAGCGCTGCGACCGCCTCCCATTTCGCGCAAGACCTGGCCGCCGTTGGTCAGAAGGCCGGCGTTGCCGGGTTCCGCAGCCTGAGCTTGACCGACCACACGGCCCGGCTAACGGCAGTCGCCAACGACTCCGGTTACGCCCACATTTTTACTGCGCAAATGGACGGCCTCTTCCAGGCCGGAGATGTGTTGGTTGCAATCTCCGCCAGCGGCGAGAGTCCCAATGTAGTGGCCGCCGTGCAGTGGGCCAAGGCCCGGCAAGGGGTCACGATCGGTTTCGTTGGCTTTACCGGCGGCACGTTGGCGCAGTGCTGCGATCACGTCCTTCACGTCCGCACTGCCCCCGGCGAATACGGCCCCGTCGAAGATGTGCATTTGGCCGTAGAACACATGATTACTGGCTATTTGGCACTTCGATTACGGCAGGAGAAAGAGGCAGTGTAGCGGACGCAATCATTGTCTTGCACTGGGCGGATGGTTATGTGTCCAAGCGAATGCCGCCTCGATGTATCGCATGACCGCCAGGGTTTCTTCATCGCGACTGAGGCGCGGGAGACCCAGGCGTGTCGCGACCTGTTCGAATACGGTGAGCGGTGGCGTTAGGAAGGCCTCGGCCGGGATGCCGAGACTGGCGCGCTGTCGTGCTGCGGCGTCGGCATCAAATGTCAGCGAGATCTCCGTTTCATCGGCGATGATACCGGCGCGGCGTGCTGCTTCGAGACAGTCCGCGTGCAAGTCAAACGGGATCAGGACCGTGCCCATGCGCGTATTGCCGAAGAGTGTGCCGGGATTGCGTTCATCGAGAATGCGGTCCAGTGACAATTGAGGCGAGCTAAAGAAGTACACCTGCTCTGGCGGGACTCGCATGCTGTCGATGGCGGCGATGTCACCGCGTGTAGCACGAATGCCGCCAGCCTCCATATATTGCACAACGCCCCCGCCATGCAGATTGTAGTGCCATCCGATCTGGCGTGGTCCGATTCGCGCCAGGATTTCTCCCCCGACCTGCTGCAGATACTGCCGGCGTGCGGGCTGTCCGCGCCACTGACGAAATACTGCAAGCTCTGCACTGACCGCCGGTGCGATTTCTGCCCATCCGTTCCACGCCTGAAACTGCGCGAGGTATTGCAACCGCTGTTGCCGTGCCTTCGCAGCACACGCTGACTGCGCGTTGCTGGCCGATTGGTCCCAGTCGCTACGTGATGCGGCTGGTTCTTCCAACACAGTGACAGTCGCGATCTGTCGATAGTGGATGACAGCGTCGCGCAATGTCGTGCCGGTTGGCGTGGCGACGGTGCACCCGTCCCAACCGACGAGCACCAAATAGCCCTCGACGCTTGACGTGCCGCCCCACCATTGGCGCCTCTCCACCTCGACTCGTGCGCCGAGCGGCAGGTCGCTCAGATAGGGCGAGCCCTGTGCCTGGTTGAACAAACGCCGTTGCGCCGGGCTCAACGTGCCTCTTAGTGGCGTGGTTTGGTCGGGTCGGGATGGGGATCGGGGGGCAGTCTGCTGTTTGTTGGGGTTCCACGCCGACCTGGTTGGCCGGTCCTGCGTTCCCTGTCTACGTGTCAATCTCGGTAGCCACGTCATGTCGTTTCGCTGCCGTCACTCCTCAAGGATATTATCGGTTGCGCTGCGAAAATGTTGCTCCCAGCATTTGCCCGAGCTGGGAGTGATGTCAATCTTCAATAGAGGGTGGTCATTAGAATGTTCCTCAGTTATGCGCTGCCCATCACGTGCCACGGAAATTTTTCACGGCGCGCTCAAGTGCCGACGCAGAGGTGGTGGCCGAAGTGGGCGTCCGGGCATGGGTTTGGCTCATTGCGTCAAAATGCTTGTCATGAATCACGCATTGCGTTATAAGCGTCGCCATGTTTTGTTGCTGTGCTTATCTGTCGTATTCCGTAGATACTCGTATTACGCGTTTAAACCCGATTTTTAGTCCAATTTCATAGCCACCACCCTAAGGAGGTTCCATGCCCCGACCCAGAGCCCTGTCCCGCGCCAAAGTCCCCCAGTCGATGACGCTACGCGTTAATCCTGAAGGAGTACGACGACTACGTTCCGGACCGGAGCCGCAGTGGCGTGCACCGTTCGGGGCGTCTCGATTTGCGGCCGCGGCAACGCGGGACCGCGTGACGTGGGATGGCACGCGGCCGAGTCTTTGGCAGCGCGCGGGGGATCCGAATCAGTGTTCAGTGAATCTGCCGTGTCCGACACCGGAGGGGATGCGTGATATTCCAGTCGATGTGCGAGCGCCGGGCGTGCGGCTGCAAGGGCTGGGCGCTGATCCGACGCTGCGGGAGGCGATTCAGAAGATTGCCCCCGCCACGGTCTTTGTGCGGGCATTTACCGGGCAGGCACTGCAGGGGTGGTCCGGATCGGGCGTGGTCTTGCGACCGGAACAAATTGATCCAGCGTTAGCGCAACAACTCCCGCCGGATGCGTATCTGATCCTGACTAATCACCATGTGGCGAATGGCGCGAAGGCACTGACGGTCACGCTCTCCGACGGGACGGAACTCGTCGCACGTCCGCTCCCGAGTGCGGCGAATCAGCGTGGCGTGATGGACGAAGTCACCGACGCGGCGTTGTTAGTCGTGCGGTCGCCGCGCGCGCTGGCGACGGCGACGCTCGGCAATCCGCAGGCATTGGAGCAGGGCGAGGCGGTCGCGACGGCGGGCCATCCGAAGGGATTGCCGCGTCTCTCGGTGACGACCGGCGTCGTGAGTCAACCGCGCCAGATCGTCGGCGGGATCAAGCCGTTCCCCGTCATTCAATTCGACGCGGCGATCAACGGGGGGAACAGTGGGGGTCCCCTCGTGAATATGCGCGGCGAAGTGGTCGGGCTGAATACCTTCACGTTGGTTGGCAGCGACGACATGAGTTTCGCGATTCCGGTCGATACGCAACTTGCGGCGTTGCGGCGGATCTACCAAACCGGAGCGTATACGCGGAGTCGGATCGGCGTCGAATTGGCGCCGTTTCCGCTCTACGCCCGCGAGTCGCGCGGATTTCCGGCAGATCATGGCGCGGAAGTGACAAGCGTGGATGCCAAAGTGCTCGGCGCGGACCTCTTTAAAGTGGGCGATGTCGTGACCGATTTGACCACGATGGGCGGCGAACGGTTTTCCGTCCGGATGAATGGGCGCTATGACGGCGCGGAGATCGACGCGTGGGTGCAGGCGCAGCCGCCGTGGTTGCCGGTCTTCGCGACGGTGTATCGTCCGACGGTCGACGGCGGAAAAACCAGATGGGAGAAAAAGCAGCTCGTGCTGTTCCCGCAAGCCGTGCCGCTACCGGAAGAACCGAAAGTGGCGGCGGATGTGCCCGTCGCGAACAGCCGTGCCTGGTGGCGAGGAGTAGATACGCTACTGGCAGCTTGAGCGTGTAATTACGCGATCAGCGTGCGGACCGCTTGGACAATGGCATTGGCGTCGATGCCGTGGGCGGCCATTAGTTCCGCCGGCGTGCCGGATCGTGGGATGGCGTGGACGCCCAGCCGCTTGAGACGAACCAAGCCGGCGTGATCGCCATCCGAGAGGGCCTCGGCCACGGCATCGCCCAAACCTCCCCAAATGGTGTGGTCTTCGACTGAGAGGACGCGGCCGGTGGCCACGGCCGCAGCGCGCAACGTGAGCGCGTCGATCGGTTTGATCGAATAGGCGTCGATGACGCGGACCGCGATGCCTGCGGCGCCGAGTTGGTCGGCCGCTTTCAACGCCTCGTGGACCGTGACACCCACGGCAACGATCGTGCACCGATCTTTCGGGGTTTGGCGCAATATCTTTGCCCCGCCGATCGGGAAGGCCTCGTCCGGGGCATACAGGACCGGGGTCTTCGGACGCGCGGTGCGCAGATAACAGACGCCCGGTCGTTCCAACAAGCCGGCCAGCAAGTGTTCTGTCGCGACGGCGTCGGCTGGACAGACCACGGTGCTGGCGACGAGCGCGCGCATCATTGCGATATCTTCGATCGCCATTTGCGACGGTCCGTCTTCACCGATCGAGACCCCGGCATGACTGCCGCAGAGGATCAAATGGGCCGGTCGGCTGATCACGGCCATGCGCAGGAAGTCGTAGGCGCGACTGAGAAAACACGCGAACGTAGAGACGCACGGGGTCCAGCCGGTGGCGGCGAGTCCCAGCGCGGCGCCCACCATGTTTTGTTCCGCGATGAAACATTCCACGAAGCGGCGCGCATCCGTTTGCAGCATTTTTTCCGCAAAGGTCGAATTTTTGGTGTCGGCGTCGAGCGCGATGAGTCGAGGATAGGCCTGCGCCAATTTTGCTAATGCGGTACCGTAGGCCTCGCGCGTGGCGACCAGTTGGCCGCGTTCGTAGCGCGGCGTGTCGAGCGTGCCGATGCAGCGCGCTGGAGTGGCCGGTCCGCCGAGGCGTTGCGGCGCGACGATGAGGCGGCCGTCGATCGGGCCGAGTGCTTGGATGGCAGCCTCGAGTCGGTCGACAGGGAGCGGTTTGCCGTGCCAGTTGTCTTGATCCGCAATGCCGGCCAGGCCTTGTCCCTTGAATGTCCGTGCGATGATGGCCGTCGGGACGTCGCCCCGCGTACGGGCTTCGGCCAATGCGTGTTGCAGCGCCGTGATGTCGTGTCCGTCTACGGTGATAGTGTGCCAACCGAAGGCTGCAAAGCGGCGCGCCAGGCCCTCTGCATCGTGACCGAAATAACTGGGCCCGCTTTGCGCCAGCCGATTCAAGTCGACAATGGCGCACAAATTGGCCAATCGATAATGCCCGGCGAATTGCGCGGCCTCCCAGACCGCACCTTCCGCGCATTCTCCATCGCCCAATAACACGAAGACCTCGCCCGGTTCATCGGCGCGTTGTTTGCCGATCGCCATGCCGCAGCCGGCGGAGAGGCCTTGGCCGAGCGATCCGGTGGCGATGCGCACCCACGGATGATTTGGCGTTGGGTGTCCTTCCAAGCGGCTGGTTAATTTTCGTAGGGTGAGCAAATCGTCCGACAACGCGCCGGCCTCGAACAGTGCTGCCCAGAGGATCGGCGCGGCGTGCCCTTTCGAGAGGATGAAATGATCGACATCGTTCGCCTCCGGACGTGCCGGATCGAAGCGCAGATGTTGGAAGAAGAGGATCGACATAATTTCCGCCGCCGAGAGGCACGTGGTCGGGTGTCCCGAGCCGGCCGTTGTGGTCATGCGCAGGACATGCGCGCGGAGTTTGTTCGCCATCTGTCGGAGTTGGTCGGTCGTTGGTGTGGTCATATGACCGCTCCGCCTAGCGGAATCGGCGACGGCTGGCAAGCGTCCAAAAACCCCGATGACAGCGCGGAGATCGCGTGTTACACGCGCGGCATGGGATCCCTTCTGGATGAGGCCCGCGTGCAATTGGCGGGTCGTCGGTATGGGCAGGCCGTCGCGACACTCGCACTACAACTCGCTCAACAGCCCGCTGACTTGGAGGCGCTCACATTGTTGACTGCGGTCTATTTCGATACGCAGCGTTTGGATGAGGCCGCCGCAACCGTGACGCGGCTTGACACCTGTGCCGTGGCGGCGGTGGTGCAACATCCAAACGATGAAGCGGCAGGGCGGGCCGTGTATCTGGCGGCGTGTCTGCGCGGGCGCATCGCCGAACAACAAGGCGATCTGGACGCCGCGACGCGAGGCTTTGCGCTGGCGATGGCGATTCGCTCGCAAGAGTCGATGCCGGGGACCGCTTTCATGCGTGTGGCGACGGCGGCCGGACAGCTGGCGCACTATCGGCAACCGGCAGATGTGGCATTTGTCACTGGGCCGTTGTTTGGAGATCCTCCGTTTGACAGCGAGACGCCGCAAATACGCGCGCTCGGCGGGAGCGAGTCCGTGTTGGTTGGCGCGGCGCGCGCGATGGCGCGGGCTGGCTTACGGGTGACAGTTTATTGCCCGTGCGCGCGGCCGGGGATTTATGATGGCGTGCAATACCGTTCGAATCACGACTTTGCCGCCTGCATGTGCGTGGCGACGCCGTCAGTCGTGATTGCTTCGCGCTACGACGCCTATCTCGATCCGCCGCTGACCGCGTGTCGAAAAATTCTTTGGGTGCACGATGTCGCGGAGGTGCCATTCTATGGACGCTTCGATCCTGCACGCAGCGCCTGCGATTACATCGTCTGTTTAAGTGAATATCACGCGACGGCATGGCGCGCGCGCGTGAGCCGGTTTGCGGATCGGGTCGTATTAATTCCGAATGGGATCGATCCAGCGCATTTCGTTCCATGGTCAGGGCCGCGACGGCGACAGCTGATATATGCCAGCCGTCCGTCCCGTGGATTGGCGGTCTGTCTGCGGAGCTTCGCGGCGTTGCGGCGGCGCGATCCGTCGCTCGAGCTCGTGGTGTGCGGCTATGTGCCGCGCGCGGAGACCACGGATCTGCGCGCCGATCCGGAATGTGCGAGTTTCGCCCCGCTGCTGGAGATGCCTGGAGTGCGGGTGGCCGGGGGATTGACCAAGGCGGCCTTCGCGGCGGAGTTGCAACAATCGCAGCTGATGTTGTACCCGAATACGTCGCCGTGGGAGACTTCGTGCATTGCCGTCATGGAAGCGATGGCCTGCGGATGTCCCGTGGTCACGAGCGATCGCGGAGCGATCCCGGAAACATTGGGCGGCGACGCCGGCGGAGTTGTCGTGCCCTATACGAGTGACGAAGCGGAATTGTCTGCACAGTTGGAGGCCGCCGCGTGGCAGTTGCTTTCCGACGAGCATGCCTGGCGGCTGCGGAGCGAGCGCGCGGCGACCTTTGCAGCAGCGCGGTATCTGTGGCCGGTAGTGGCGCAGCAGTGGCTCCAGTTACTCGAACCGTATTTGTCGGTGCCCACTCATCATGCATAAATCCTTGCACGGCATGCGTTGCGTAGTGACGGCGGGCCCGACGGTGGAACGGCTGGATCCGGTCCGGTTCCTCTCGAATCGTTCGTCGGGGGCTCTCGGTTATGCGTGCGCACGCGCCGCGCGCTCCTGCGGTGCCGTTGTGACGCTGATCAGCGGACCGACCGCGTTGGCGGCGCCGCGCGGCGTGGCCGTCGTCGCGGTCGAATCGGCGTTGGCGATGCGCGCCGCGTGTCGCCATTATGTACGCACGGCGGATCTGATCATCATGGCCGCGGCCGTCGCCGATTATCGACCGGTGCGCATGGCGCGGCAGAAATTGAAACGGCGGACGGCGCGGCTCACCGTGGACTGCGTCGCGAATCCCGATATCTTGGCGGAACTGTGTCGTCGTCGTCGGCCGGGGCAATGGATTGTCGGATTCGCGCTGGAATCGACGCGGCTCCTTGCGCAGGCGCGGCGGAAGCTGCAGGCCAAGGGATGCGATCTGCTGGTTGCGAATACGGTGGCGGCGATCGGCGCGGCGCAACAACAGGCGTGGTTGTTGTGGCGGGACGGACGGGAACAACGCGTTGGTCCGTGTACAAAGGCCGCGTTGGCGCGGTTGATCATACAAGCAGTTGTGCAATCACGTCGTTCACTATAAGGACGATTCGAAGGGGGATTGACTATGACGACTGTGCGACGTGCCGGCATCCTGACCGGAGGCGGCGATTGTCCGGGACTGAATGCCGTAATTCGGGCTGTGACCAAGACGCTGATTTTCGAACAAGGCCTGGAGGTGATGGGGATCGCCGATGGATTCGTCGGATTAATTGAAAATCGGATTCGTTTACTCACACCGGATGCGGTGAGCAACATTTTGACGCGCGGCGGGACGGTGCTCGGGACGAGCAATAAGGCCACGCCACGCCATTACCCGGCCGGGAAAGACGATGCGGGCAATACCATTTTTCAAGACGTCACGGATCGCGTGCTGCAACATATCGCGGAGCATCGGATCGAGGTGTTGGTGATCGTCGGTGGTGACGGCACCATGTCGAGCGCCGTCCATTTGATTCGGCACGGCGTGCATTTGATCGGCGTCCCGAAGACGATCGACAACGACTTAATGCACACTGAAATCACATTCGGTTTCCAAACGGCGGTGGAAACGGCCACCGAGGCGATCGATCGTTTACACACCACGGCCGCGAGTCACCATCGTGTGATGCTAGTGGAAACGATGGGTCGCAACGCCGGCTGGCTGGCGTTAAACGCCGGGATCGCGGGCGGCGCGGACGTGATCCTGATCCCAGAAATTCCATATCGCCTCGATGTGATCGCGGCGTTTTGTCAGCAGCGCGTGGCGCAGGGGAAATCGTCGACCATTATCGTCGTCTCGGAAGGCGCACGGCCCGCGGGCGGATCGCAAACCGTCGACCAAATCGTCTCGGATAGTTTCGAGCAAATCCGTTTAGGCGGTGTCAGTCGCATGTTGGCGCGACAAATCGGCCATGCCACCGGAATCGAAGTGCGCGACACGATATTGGGCCATGTGCAGCGTGGCGGGACGCCGTGCGCGTTCGACCGCGTATTGGCGACGAAGCTCGGCCATGCGGCGACGCAGTTGATTGCGGCCGCGCGTTGGGATCGGATGGTGGCGGTGCAACAAGGCAAAATTACCGATGTCGCGATCGAAGATGTCGCCGACCAAGAGCGACAAGTGCCGTTGGATTGTCAGGAGATCCAGGCGGCGCGCGGCGTCGGCACCTGCTTTGGCGATTATCCCTCGGCCGTGGTCTGACGAAACACATCCGCCGCGGCGATGGCTTGGTCCACTAAATGTGTCTCGCGCGGATGCGCGCTCCAGAAGTCGATTAATCCTTGTGCCGCTGCGTCATCCGCATTCACGGTTATCTGCACGGCTATCGTTTCCCCTTCGGCCCCGTCGTGGACGCGGCGGAAGATTGCGACGTGCACCGATCGGCCGTGTGCGAGCACGTCGCCCGAATAGACGCGACAGTCGCCGGTGAGGTCGTGTGTCTCTGCGTGAAAGCGCCGTCCCCGCACCGCAACCAGACCCGCTTTCAGTCCATTCCACGCCTCTAAAATGGCCTGATCGGCCAACACGGCAAGGTCGCGGTTCGGATAGCGCCGCTTCTGATCGGCGCGTTGGCAGACGTATCCATCCGTGGGGGTCGCACGAACGTACGTATTGACGGGTGGGGCAGTGGTGATTTTGGTGTCCATACGGCGATGCTCAGTACGGTAGCCCTACTTTCGTCGGGGAGTCGCTGTCAACGGGGAATGCGGGGGAATGCGGGGGTGGGCGAAGGCAGCGTGTTCTTACGAATACAGCAATGCGGCGCGGCGGACATCCAGGAACGCGGGCGGTGTTGGGCCGGCGGCGCGCTTTAACAGCAACCATGGGGTTTCGCGGTTGATCCCTTGGCGCACGGTGTCATGACCGGTCAATAGGTCTATCGCCGGGCGATCGATGACGAACTCATACGGTCCGGCGTCGAGGCCGGTATGCGGCGGATTGCCGTGCGGCGTGCGCCAACCGAATTCTCGCGGGTTCTCCGTGGCGACATGCAACGTGGAGAGCGTCCAGAGCAATGCGAGTCCGAATTCGTACGCGCGGAATGCGTCACGATCGGTCACGTGGAGTCGCACGCCGCCACACTGCTGGCCGGCGAATTTGCGACTCGTCGGCGTAAATTGGACTGGCGTGTAGTCAATGCCTGCCAGGCGGAGGTGCCGCAACTTGTTGGCCAGAATTTCCCCGTCGATCCACGGGGCGCCGCAGAGTTCAAACGGTGTTTCGGTGCCGCGCCCCTCAGAAATATTGGTCCCCTCCAATAGGCACATGCCGGGATAGAGGAGCGCGGCGGCGACGGAGCGCATATTCGGCGACGGATGTCGCCACGACAGGCCGGTGCTCTCCCAATACGACGCGCGGTCCCAGTCGCGCAGCGGAAGGATCGTCACGGCAGCGCCCAGATGGTACGCTTTATTGAAGTGCATCGCCAATTCGCCGATCGTCATCCCGTGGCGCACCGGGAGCGGATAGTGGCCGACGAACGAGTCGAATCCCGGTTGTACCAGCGGGCCTTCGACCGAGACGCCGTTGATCGGGTTGGGGCGATCGCAGACGACGACCGGAATCTGCGCGGCGGCGCAGGCCTCCAGGCAAAACGCCATCGTGTAAATATATGTGTAATATCGAGTGCCGATATCTTGGAGGTCGATGACGAGGAGGTCGAGCCCGTGCAGCATCGCGGCAGTCGGGCGCAGCGACGCTGGAGAGTCCCCATACAAACTGTAGATCGGCACGCCGGTCGTCTGGTCTGCGTGCGTGCTGACGTGTTCCATGTCCTGTGCCGTCGTCGTGATCCCATGTTCCGGGCCGAACAACGCGGCTAATTGGCCGGGCTGCCGATCGGTGAAATATGTCGTGATGTGTCGCCCGCGGCTGTCGACACTGGCGGCATGGCACACCACGCCGACGCGCGTTTCCGCCGCGTAGTGTGCCAAGCCATCCGTTAACTGGTCGATGCCGAGTTGCATTTGCAATGCACTTCTGCCAAAAGCCTCGCCGATGTCAACCATGAGACTTGCATGTACGCCATTGTTTTTGCGCTCGTAACGTTGTCTTGGGGTGGTTCGTATTTGGCGATTCGTTACGTCGTGGAGGCGATGCCGCCGCTGTTTGGCGCGGTGTTGCGCGTGGCGATCACGCTGGTCTGTATGATCGTTTGGCTCCGGTTGCAGGAGCGACGCCAGCCGACGCATGGGCGAGCGCGGCGCTATTGTATAGTGACCGGCATCTTCTCGATGGGCGTCTCGTGGGGCCTGCTGTTTTGGGGAGAGCGGCACGTCGCGCCGGCGGTGACGGCGATCCTGATTGCGACCACGTCGATCTTCACGACACTGTTCCTTCCGTTGATCGATCGCCGGCGGCCGATCAGTCGGTGGCAGTGGTATGGCGTGCCGATCGGATTTATCGGTGTGGCGTTGGTGTTCATCCCGCATGTTGTGGCGGGAGAGCGCGGGACCTTCTGGGGACTGGTCGCCGTGGTGTGCGCGGCCGTTTGTTATGGGATCGCCACCGCGATGCAACAACCGCTCAGTCGCCGCGTCTCCGCCCCGCGGGCCTTGTTGTGGCAGTGTTGGGGCGCGCTGGCCTGTTTAGTTCCCGTCTCTTGGTGGACTGAAGCGTGGCCGTCGTGGGAGGCGTTCGTCGGTATGGAGCGCGGGATCTGGGCGTTGCTCTATCTCGCCATTTGCTCCACCGTGTTGGCCTTTCAAGGATGGTTCTATCTGATCCGCGTCAAAGGGAGCGTGGCAGCGAGCACGTCGGTCTATTGTGTCCCGCTCGTCTCGGTCCTGCTCGATGCGTGGGTGTTGCGGCAATTTCCCCACTGGTCGGTGCTGGCGGGGGCGGCATTGATCTTTTCCAGTGTCGCGCTGACCCAGCGGGGACGGGGAGGGGAAATGCAAAAATCAAAATGCAAAGTGCAAAGTGCAAAATGGGCGGATCTGCCAGTGCGGGCGATAGGAGGGGAGTGATCATGTTGCAGACCATTACGACAACGGATGCCCCGACTGCAATCGGGCCGTATGCCCAAGCGGTGCGGGTCGGCGAGTGGCTCTATTGTTCCGGACAGATCGCGATCGATCCCGCGACGGGGGCGCTGCAGGCGGAGGCCGATGTCGGGGCGCAAACGACACTGGTGCTGCGGAATTTATCGGCCGTGTTGCATGCGGCCAGTGGCTCGCTCCATTCCGTCGTGAAAACGACGGTCTTCCTCCGGGACTTGAATGAATTCTCGGCCATGAACACGGCCTATGCCGCAGCGTTCGGCGACCATCGCCCGGCGCGGGCCTGTGTAGAAGTCGCCCGCTTGCCGCGCGACGTCCGTGTCGAAATCGATGCCGTCGCGTGGCTTGGTGCTGTCTCGCACTTATAGAATCAACGAACAGCCGCCGCTGGATTGCACTGGCGCCGCAACAATCCCGGGCTGGAGGAAATCAGGAATCCCGTCGCTGTTGCTGTCCGTGGTGGCCTCTTCGAGATCGAGTGTTCCGTCGCCGTCGCTGTCGATGTCGAGCCGATTCGACACGCCGTCGAAGTCGAGGTCGCCTTCTCCTTCGACGCTGTCGCCGACGCTATCGCCGTCGTCGTCTTCATCGCACGGATCCCCGCGGGTGTCTTGATCGTTATCGACTTGGTCGGCGTTGTAGACCGTCGGACAGTTGTCGTTTGTGTCGGGGAGTCCGTCGGCGTCGCGATCCAGGCCTTCTTCCGAATCGCAGGCGTCGCCGGCATTGTCTTTATCGGCATCGACTTGATCGGCATTCTGCGCGTTCGGACAATTGTCTTTCGCGTTCAACACGCCGTCGTTGTCGATGTCTTCGTCGCAGGCGTCGCCGATCGCGTCTTGATCGCCATCTTCCTGCGCCGCGTTCGGAATGAAGTCGCAATTGTCGTTGGTGTCTTCAACGGTGTCGCCGTCGTGATCGGTCACGACCGGTGGCAGCACGACCGGTGGTGTGGGCGTGTTGTCCAGCGGATCGCAGACGTCGCCGAGTCCGTCGCCGTCGAGGTTGGCTTGATCCGCATTGGCGGCCAGCACGCAATTATCCGCGATGTTATAAACTGTGTCGCCGTCCGCATCGGCATCGCAGACGTCGCCTTTGTTGTCCGCGTCGGTGTCGACTTGATCGGCAAACGCGACGTTGATGCAGTTGTCGCAAACGTCGCCGACCGTGTCATCATCGCCGTCGCCCTGGTCCGGATTGGTCACACTCGGGCAGTTGTCGGCGCTATTTTGAATGGCATCGCTGTCCGGATCGACGACGGCATAGAATCCGTCTTGTTGTTCCGGGATGAACGTCGCGGCGAACGCCGAAGTGTTATTATTCACGTCGATCGCCAGCAGGGTGTACAGCAACTTCGGGTCATTCGTGGCGAGCGGAAGGTCGAGCGTGAACGCGCCGGTGTCATCCGTTGTGGCAGTGCCGAGGAATTGTTCGCCTTGAGCGACGGCGCCGTCTTGATCGGCACGATACACTTCCACGCGTCCAGCCACCGGCCCCGTGCCGCTCAGTTGCCACGTCTGTTCATCGATCAACAAGTGTGCGCCGGTCACGATCGGGGCCGCGAGGCCGCTGTTGGCGTTGTTGGCCAACACGATGGCCTTCGTGTTGTTGGAAAACGCATTTTCCGAGATCAGATTTTGGGTGCTCAACGAGAGGTACACCGCGTTCTTGCAACCGTCAAAATTGACGTGGGAGACTTGCGTATTCTTCACGGATCCGCCGCTGACAAAAACACAAGTATTCGGCGTCCCGGCGATCGAGAAGTTTTTCAACTGCACGTTCGAATTGCTGATCCGAAACAGCACGGCCGTGGTGCCTTGAATGGTCACGTCTTGGGCCCCGCCGTCGATGACGACATCCGTTTTCGGTTTGAGTTCACTGTTTAGCGTGAGCGTTTGTCCCGAGACGCTATCGGCGAACGTGACCGGCGAGCATCCGCTGTTGACCAATTCGACCAACTTCGCCGCGCTCGAAACCGATTCGGCGCAAGCCGCCGGGGCGGCCTGAACCGCAGGTGAGATCGTCAGACCGACGGCCACAAGGCCGCACCACGTAAAGATCGATTTCTTCATAAGGGTACCTCCGGGCATTCCATGATGGCCGTCGGAAAGTCGGCGGGCCAATAATACGCAACGCCGGCCAGTGGGTCGGCGATTTCTATGACGAGGGGATAGGTCGTTCCCGGTTGATCCGAGCTGCTGCCCAATGGCCAATCATGATGGGCGATGGCGACTAAGGCCTGCCCATTGACGTTCGCATGCCACGTCGCTTCGTCGAAGTCTTCCTTGGTCCCCGGTTCGTACTGGAAGACGAGCACGGGGCCTGCAAACCATGGTGCGACCGGTTGGGCCGAATTGGTCACCGGATATGCCGCGAATTGGAAGGCCATTGGCGTGATGCCCGGCGCATCAAATAGTGCCGGTTGGAAGAGTAACGGCAATCCGAGTGGCGAGATTATGGCTGAATCGATGTACAGGCACCCTGCGAGATTGGCGTCGGTCGCTTCCGCAAAGATCGGGTTATCGACCGGCGTGCCGAACGGAATTCCATTCGGGACCACCGGCGGGCCGATCGTGTCTGGCGTGTCCGCGGTGTCGTCCACGTCGGTTGTCTCTTGGGCGCGCGGCGCATCGCTTTCCGGTCCGCTGTCTGTCGTCTCGGGGCTGATATCGGGATTCGTCTCCCCGGCGTCCGGTGCCGTGTCGATCGTTGCATCATCGGCCGTCGGCGCATCATCCTCCGATGCGTCCGTTGCGTCCACGCCCGCGGTGTCTTCAAAGGAAAATCCGTCCGGCTGGCTATCCGATGGGTGGACCTTGACGCTCGGGCCGGGGGCTTCGTCATCGTCGCCGCAACTGATCAAGAGCAACAAGGTCGAGAGGCAGAGTAGCGCGGTCTTCCATGACTGTCCCGCGAATCGTGTGCCGATACCGCCGCTGCCGCCATGGCCTCCGGAATCCAGAGGGCTGTGCGAGTCATCGCCGTCATGGCGGCCGTTATCGCCAGATCCGTCGGGGCCGCCATTGCCAAAGCGCAGCCACGCTGCCTGCCAAGGAGCTACGCCGGCGTGCGGTTCAGTAAAACGTGTTGATGGATTGAAAATTCGACTGACGCGCTGCGCAGTATCAACCGCGCGTGGACCGGCGCGGCCTGTGGTGCGGGACGGCGCCGAGCGAGCGGCTGCCCACGGCGACGCCCCTCTGCGTCCAACATTCCGGCATGTAAACGCCATACCGCATCATCCCTTCTTCCCCCGTGGAATGACGCCTAGTAGGCCGGCCCCGGTCCTGTAAAGTAAAAAATTCTCCGACGTACGAATCGGGTATTCTTCGGGTATTCTATGGAATACAGGCACCCGGGTCTTGGGTGTACTCGAGTTGCGTGAACAGCGGGGTGTTCCAGAGACCGATTTGTGCCGCTTTGGCCCCCTTTTCGAGGCGTTCATAAAATGGAGAGCGCTGCGAACGGTATTTCACGTAGTGGTATCCGATACCTAAATGAATCGCCATCGCGACCAAGTCGCGGCCGTAGTGCGCTTGTTCGGGATCGGCGGTTGTGGTGCGCAGTTGTTGCTCCCAACTGGCGGCGCGCTCTGCCATCCGCTCCGGGGAAAACAGGCGCCGCGGTTCGGACCATAACGCGGGATCGACCAACGCCGCTGCCGCGACGCCTTGGGGCCCGCGCGTGCGCCACATTTGCAGTGCAGTCGCCAGTTTCGTGTCTTGCGCCACTTGTTGCGCAAAGCGCGCGCGTAACGCGGCTCCGTCGGTTGCCATTAATTGCGGCAGTCGCTCCCGCATATATTGCGACAGCAGCCGCGCGTCGGTGACTTGTGGCGTCCCGATCCAGCGGCCGTAATTGTCGACCATGTTGTACATCGTGCACGCCTCGCCGCTTCCCTGGTTGTAGACGTAGCCGGCCGCGAGTTCGAATCGGCCGCCCCGCGCTTGCATCCACTGGGCCGCATCGCGCCACACCAAACCTGCGAGCTCACCTTGGTATTGCATGCCTAGTCGTAGCGCCTTTTCCCATTGCGAGCGCTCGGTTCCGCCGCGCACCGCGCCGCCTGAACCGGCGTAGCGACTCGACAGTCCTTGGAGCTGGCGATCCAGCTTTTGTCCACTGACTTCCGGGGCGTCGAAGGCCGGAAATCGCACCGAGGTCGTGAACGGTTGCGTGGTATGCGGGAACTGCACGTGAAGGCGCCAGGTATCGCCGTCGTGAATATTCTCGACGAACGTGATCGGAAACGGTGCGGCTGTTTCCAATTGGCGCGCATTGCCGAAGCGTAAGTCGGCGTTGCCGAAAAACCGTTCACGAAATAATTGCGCCGTGGGCGCGGCCAGCCGTTGGTAGCGGGCCAACGCCGTGGCCGATGGGGATTGATTCGGATCGAACCGGCTGCCGCTCAGAACGAAGGTCAGGAATCGGTAGGCCTCAATCGCCGTAAATGTGGCGCGATCCGCATCGCCCTCGATCGTGACGCCGCCGTTGCGCAAGTTGGTCCATAAAAATCCGGCGGCGACGTCTTCCGAGACACCGCTCCGCTCCGCCAATGCGCGGGCCAAATCCGCGGTACGGATCGATTGCAGCGGAAAGATCGGACCTGTTGCTTGAGTCATGAAACGCTCCTTGGTGGGGTTGGGGAGTGCACACGCGCCGGCAGGACTTCGACCGTCCCGTGGAGGATGACCGGGAGATGATCGCGGACGGTCCAGCCGAATGGAAATTGGGAGAGGATGCGCGGCGTGAGCGAGCCATCGCTGCGCACGATAAATTGTCCTTCGCGTCGCTGCATCTCCACGGGATAGGGTTGGGCAATGACCACTGCATCCTCCGGGACGCGGTCATTGTCAGGAATCGGCAAATGCAGCACGCCGTTTGGTGGCACTGGGAGATCGTGCCACGGAATCAGTTGTGGCGCGGTCCGCGCCATCCCGCGCTCCCACGCCGCGCGACTCACGATCGCATAACGGATCCGGAGTTGTTGGCGGGGCTCGGGACGGAGCCGATCCAGCGCGAACTGCGTCCCGCGCTCCACTTTACTAAAGTGCCGCACCGTGTCGCCGTTGCGGCTGGTGAAGTCGATCCATTGTTCCTCCAACAACGGCCGTTTGAATTCCACCGACTGGAAACGCAGCGTCGCGGTTCCGCCGGGCTGCACGCCGATCGGCGTGATCGCCGTCCCGTTCAATGTCAGCGCGCTTTCGTGGACCGGTGTTCCCGCAGCGCGTTCCAGCAAGGCCTGGCCATTCACCCAACGGAGCGCCACCAAGTGCTCCGTGTTCAATCGCGTGGTCCTGAGCGTCGGCACGTCGGTGGGGCCGTAATCGCGGTGCAACACGGTCAACTCCCAGCGTCCATGTCGTTGCCGTTCGGCGGTGGGCAATGTGGAGAGCCATTGCATATCGACGTCCGCACCGAGGGTTGAGGCCACGGGGCCGACTTGATTGAGGATCCAGCGGGGACCCGCCGCGTCGTCCAAGCGGAAGGCATTGCCCCAATCGGTCGTGAGGTTGTCGTGGTATTGGAACAATTCCGGGAGTGTGGCGCCCGCGACGGCGTGATCGGACGGCGCGCAGCGATCCGCATGATCGGCCGACGGGGCCGGTGCCGCAGCGAGCAGGCTGGTGCGTGCCGCGCCCAGTTCACCATGCAACGGCGGTGGTTCGAAGAGGAAAGGGATCGTGTGTTTGCGCAGACTGCTGACCAAGTCGCGCGAGACATCTCGTGCCTCCCCTCGCACCACAGTGCCATCCGGCAATACGCGCGGGTCGGTAATGGCCACTTGTTTACCGAAGTGGAGCGTCGCCCACGTGGCACGACTTTGCCCCAAGAGTTCCAGGATCGTACTCGTGTCTTGTCCTTCCAGTCGCAGCGAGATCGTGCGCGTCTCCCCGGGGGCCAAAGTCACCGTGAACGGGGTCGGGAGATTGGGTGGGAGGCTCGGTTGCGTGGCCGGCACGGCCTGTTCAGGAACGATCGTGACCACACGCTCCGTGCCGTCCGCATTGGCAAAACGGGAGGCCACGGCAAACGAGGCCCCACTCAATTCCACCGCCTGTCGGCCGGTGTTCTGGATCTTGAATTGGATCGAAATGAATCCCGACCTTACGCCCAATCGGGCCTCTTCCGTCGTTTCTAGCTGCCGCACGCGTTTCGCCACGCGGTCCATTTCCGCTTGGCTCTTCAGATCGTATTCCAGTGCGTGTTTGGCATTGAGTCCCAAGACATCGCTCCGTTCCTGACGGCGTTCCGTTTGCGGACTGGTCCCGCCGCCTGCGGGCGCGGGGGTGGCGGATTTAAAGGCACTGTTCAGGTTTAAGCCGCCTTCGATCGACAGCAGTCCGCTCATCCGAACGTGGAAGCTCTCTTGCAAATGGAGCGTGGCGGTTAGTTCCGTTGCGCTCCGACGGATCGTCGATGCCGACAGTTCAGGCGTCAATCCGACGGTCAGTTGTTGATCGGTCATTTGGAGCAACGGGACATCGGCAATCCGATCCTCCGCCGGGGATTCGATCAATAAATCGCCATCCATGTCACAGGCCGGTGCGGGAGCGGAAGCATCGGTAGCGACGGTCGCAGTGTCGATCGCAGCCCGCGTCGGCCGCCACAGCGCCGCCCAAGCGCGCGGCGACGTGTGTAACCAGCGGGGCCATGGGGTGACCGGCGCTGCGGCGGCCGACGGACGCTGTGGTTTGCGGCGTGGGCTCCGTTCTGTTTCGCGTTGATCGGATCTGGTCTGCGGCACGGCACGAACGACGGCAAATGATGACATGCGTCCTCCCCCGGGGCGGTACCACTGCATGAAAAGCGCGAGCGCTCGGCTTCATAGCACATCGTGACGCTTCGTGTCAAAAATGTTGCCTCGTCGTGGGTGAACCTCTCAACAATTTTCTCTGTTCCGCATTGCAACTCGGCGAGAGGTGAAGGGCTTTATCTGACAGCAAATAATGATTAAATAACGATTAGCGAGGATGTTGCCGAACGCAAATTGGGGTGGGCCTCGCAGGAGGAAAATAAATGCACGGGTTCCAATGGGATAGCGCGGTGCGTAATTTTTGCGTTGTGCAGTGCGTTAACTTCTGGCATTTCCTTCCCCCATTCCAGTGCACGCAGTTGTTCAACCAAAGGGGGAAGCGATGCGCATTACCGCAGCCACAGACAAGAATACGGTCGCAAGCGTTGGGGAGACGGGCCTGCGGCCCGAGGCATCTCGCAGCAGTGTGACGCGAGAAACGATTGCACGCAACGCCGCCGCTCCACAGGCGGCACGGCTGCTCGCCACGTCACCGCGCGCGGCACTGCGGCGGAGCGCGCAACGATGGGCCACGCGTGCGCCCGCATCGGTCGTGACCAGCGCATTGCGCGTGCCGCTTCCGGGAGGCGCGCAGGCCGACGTGACCGTGCGTGCCCGTCGCACGGGCGCTGCCACGCCGATGGTCGATCCCGCAACCGTTCGGGAGGTATTGCGCAAACGCTTGCCGTCCGTCGTCGTCGTCCGCACCGAAAAGGGGCTCGGGAGCGGGTATTTCATCGACGCGACGTCGTATCTCCAATCGTTGGGCGCCGATTTCCAAGTTCCAGCGGGGAAAATGTTGATCTTGACGAACAAACATGTGGTCGAAGGAGCCGGTGGACCGGGAAAAGACCAAGTCGATGTGGATCTCTTCGATAAGCGAACGGTGAAAGGGGAAGTGCTGGCCGTTGTCGATTCGGTCGACGCGGCGCTGGTGATGATCGATCGTGTCGGATCGTTTGCACCGATCCCGGTCGGTGATCGCAGCGCGCTGGAGCGTGGAGATCCGGTCCTGATCCTCGGGCATCCGCTCGGTCTCAATTGGTCGGTGACGCAGGGGATCATCAGCGATCCGGAGCGCGAATTCCCCGGCATCCCGGTGCGGGTGATTCAAACCGACGCGCCGGTCAATCCCGGCAATAGCGGCGGTCCAATGATCTTGCTCGATCGCGAAGGGCGCGTGATCGGCACCAACAGCTTCAAGATCAATCGGCCAGGCGTGGAAAATATCGCGTTCGCGTATCACATCGACGATCAGTTGAATGGTGTGGTGCAGGCCTGGATCGAGCGGCGGCGAGCGAAAACGACCCCGGTCGCACGAGTGGCTTAATCCACGTCCGGCGGAGCACCGTGCGTGGCGGTGACCGTGGTCGTGATCCCGCCGCGCACGGTGAATGCCAACGTCACTTCTAGCCACTGCGGGGCGATTGCGTGGACGAGATCGTCTAAGATTTGGTTTGTGACGGCCTCGTGGAAGGCCCCTGCGTTGCGGTATGACCAGAGATAGAGTTTGAACGATTTCAATTCGAAACAGCGCTCCGCCGGCGTGTACTGCACCGTCACCGTGGCGAAGTCGGGTTGCCCGGTCTTCGGACAAAGGCAGGTGAATTCGGCGCATTCACACGTGATCACATACGCCCGTCCGGGGCGCGGGTTGGGAAAGGTCTCGAGCGTCTTTGTCGGTTGTGTGGACATAGCGGCGCGATAAAATGCAAAGGGCAAAATGCAAAGGGCAAAATGCAAAATGGGGAGCTGGTGCGAATTTGGATTGAGTCGGCGTGGGGGCAGTGCTATCCGCGGATTCTATGATTATCGGACTGACCGGCAAGAATTGCGCAGGCAAGGGAGAAGCCGCCGTGTATCTCCAATCGATCGGGTATCAGTATTATTCCCTGTCGGATGCGTTGCGCGAGGCAATGCGGGCGGCGAATATCCCGATTACGCGCGAAGCGCTGATCCGTTTCGGCACGGAGTTTCGCACGCAGCATGGGCAAGGGGCGTTGGCGGAGCGAGTGTTGCAACAGCTCGATCCGGAAAAAAACTATATCGTCGATTCGATCCGTCATCCGCATGAAGTCGCGGCGCTCCGGCGACGGGCCGATTTCGTCCTGCTCTGTGTGACCGCCGCTCCGCAATTGCGCTTCACGCGTATTAAGGCGCGCGGGCGGGAAAACGATCCGGCTACGTTTGAAGACTTCACGCGCTGTGAACAGGCCGAGAGTGACGGCGGCGCTCCGGCATCGCAACAACTCGACAGCGTGATGGCGATGGCCGATCACGCCATTGAAAACAATGGGAGTCGGGAACAATTCCAAGAGCGGCTGCGCGAGTGGGTGCGGGTCGTGGCCAGTAATCACGCGCGTCCCGATTGGCATACGTATTTTATGGAGATCGCTAAAGTGACGGCGCTGCGCAGTAACTGCGTGAAGCGCAAAGTGGCCGCCGTGATCGTGCGTGATCGGCGGATCGTGAGCACCGGCTACAACGGGACGCCGCGTGGCATCACGAACTGCAATGAAGGCGGATGTCCCCGCTGCAACCACTTCGGTCAATCCGGCAAAGACTTGGAGGCGTGTCTCTGTTCGCATGCGGAAGAAAACGCGATCGTTCAAGCCGCGTATCACGGCATGAGTATTAAAGGGGCCACGCTCTATTCCACGTTTTCTCCGTGCCTGCTCTGCACCAAAATGATCATCAACGCGGGGATCACTGAAGTCGTTTACCAAACCGCGTATCCGCTGGAACAGGTGGCGTTGTCGTTGTTGCGCGCTGCAGGGGTTTCGGTCACGATGCTCGAGGTGTAATTACGCTTCCGCTAAGAAGTCCGCCAGTTCGTCGTGTCGGGCCTTCGCGTCGTCGTAGCCGAGTTGGCAGAGGGTCTTGAGATAATCGGGAAGAAAAAGAAAGTAACTGAGGAACTCCTGACCGCGATGCATATCGACATCGAGGAGTTTCAGTAACATTTTTTCAAACGCGGAAAAACCGCGCAGTCCGCTGGGACTCGATAACACTTCACCGAAGATTTGGCGCACGTCGCGACTTGGCGAGATCGCGAAGACCTTCAGCCGTTTCAAGCCACGACTCGCGACATCGCCTTCGATTCCTTCCTTGCGCAGCCACGTGTTGATTCGAGTGAGAAAATCCTTTCCGTAGACCGCTTCTGCCCATTCGATCACGCGATTAATGCGGGTCATTTGTTTGATGTCGTATTCGAGGCGATCGAGGAAGATCGAACTGAGGATGGTGCCGAAGATTTCGCCCAGCGTCGGTGGCGTGGTCGGTGCATTCGGTTGGCTGGTCTGTCCGTTCGTCATCCCCATATGCGGATCGTGCATCCCGACAACCAGCACGCGATCCGCGCCCATATGGATCGCCGGAGACATCGGGGTGTTCAAGCGGAGTCCGCCGTCGGCGTAATGGATCCCGCCGATCTCCACCGGCGGAAAGAGGATCGGGATCGCGGCGCCGGCCATCACGTGTCGCCAATCCACTGGACCAAAGCGGACGACGTAATCGCCGTTGTACGGAACGCTCTCGTGTTTATGGATAAAGAACTCCAGCCGACTGGAGTGCATATTGGTGAGTGTCAGGCTCACGCCATGGACGATTTTCCGTTCGATGTTTTCGTGCATTTTGCGCCACGCGACCATGCGTTGCAGGAACTTCGGAAATGGGGAGGTGTCGACTAATCCCTGAAAATGGATCCCGCCGCTCGTTTCTCCTTCGCCCGGGGTGCGGCGCAGTAAATTGACGGTCATCCCGGTGACGGAGCGGGTCAGCAGACGCGCAATGGCGGCCAAGTCGCGGCGATAGATGTTTTCTTGACGGACATTTTCCCAGGCCTTGCGAATCAGGGTGCCTTGGGCCTGTGGATTTTCGGCGTGACTGGCGAGGAAGCAACTATTGAGTCCTCCCACGGAGGACCCGCAATAGAGTTGAAACGCGCGATTGCGGACCGATGCCGGCAACGCGGTGCGGAGGTAGTGGACGACGCCGGCCTCGTAGGCGCCACGTGCGCCACCGCCGGAGAGCACAATGCCAAAGGTCAATTCCTGCTTCGCCATCGGATTCAGTGTAACACGGCGCAGCAAGAATCAAAAATACTGAAATCATAAGAAAATAATCATGCAGAGGGTGACGCTGCTTCATGATGCCGGGAGAAAAACGTCCAGATCATTTCATTCGCCGGGATCAGCGGAGCCGCAGTGCCGATCAGACGTTCAGGAAGAATGGGTCGGCCGCCGGGCCAGACGTGTCCCATTCCGGCAATCGTATAAAACAGCACCTCGCTCTGTCCTCGGCCCGGACCGAAGCGGAATGCGGAGACGCCGTCGATATTGGTGCTGTATGGCGTCGGTGTTGGTGGGCACCCCAACAAAGCGGCCCACTGCGCCACCGAATCGGTAACTGGCGGTCGCGGACCCATCGCACCCCACGGCAGAACGAGGTCGCCACCGGCGAGCGGCGTGACCGGGTCGGCGCTGCCGATCAGATAAAGGAGCGGGATGGGGCGTGGCAGGCAGTTCGCCGGGACGGAGAGGTATCCCGCCACGCCGGCGATCGCAGCGATCCGTGCCCCACGTTCTACGCCAAACCGGAGCGTCATCGAACAGCCGTTCGAGATCCCAACCAGATAAATGCGCTGCGGATCAATTGGATGCTGGCGGACGACGTCGTCGATCACTGCATCCAGGAAGCCAACGTCGTCGATCTGCCGTTTCCCGGAATGGAATCGGCCGGTGCCGTCATTCCAGGTCTGTGGATTTTTCAAGAACTGTGGCGGGCGCGTCGGATCGGGGCGAGAAGCCTCGGGAAATGCGAGATAAAATCCATATTTTTCGGCGGTCGCGGCCCAACCGGTCTCCTGCATCGCATACCGCGCCGTTCCCCCGGCGCCGTGGAGCATGATGAGCAGCGGTCGTGGGCCGGCTGTGCCGTGCAGGGCCGTTGGGGTATGGAGCAGGTAGTGGCGCGGCTGCTCGCCGACCATGAGGATGCGGGCCTGGGGCCGTGGGTGCATGTGTTCATGCTGTTGATGATTTAAAAAAAATACGCAACTTATTCGGTGGAAACTTCGATAACCATTCTACCAGGAGAGAGTGCATGCGGGTACGTTGTGGTGGAGGGTTGAAGCGGCTGGTTGCGGGGAGCGGGTCGTCGCGTCAGGGGCGGAGCGTTGCGGTTATCTCGCCCCCCAGACCGCCTGATCTGCTTCGCTTTGCGCGTGACACTGGGATTGTAGCGGGCCCCCGACGTGTTTGGCAAAAAACCCCAGGACAATCCTTTGGTGCTGTTGTAAAGTTCGGCTCGTACCAGAGCGGTCGGGGGGCGCGGGGACCTATGGGACCGAAAGGAGGAGGCGAGGGGCCGTCGGATCTAGTCGGGATCGTCCTGGGGGCGAGTGACCCGGCGCAGCGACAGTCACGGATCGAAAGATTTATCCGGACCTGGTGTCAGGAACTGAGCGTTTTGCACCCCGATCGAGAAGTTGCTGCGATACACGACTCCCTTGTTGCGACCCCGCAATATTTTCACGAATGGTTCTATCACGAATGCGTGTTGAACATTCCGTTGGCCAGATTGGTGGGTGTGACTTGCAATCTGATCGCCCAGGACTCTCCGTTGCGGAACGATCCGGAAATGGAGCGTTTGATGCAGCAATGCCTTACAGCCGAGAAGTTCCGCAGCATGTTGCCGACACTTCGGAGCACGATTGCGACGGCGTGGGAGCAATTTCCTGATCCCCGCACGAGCTTTGCTACGGAGTGGCCGACTATCCGGGAACGCATCAAGTCGCTGCCAGTTCTGGTAGTAGAAAATCTCCGAGCCAAAGGGCTGGGCGACGTAACGCTCTTTTTATTGCACCGCTTGGGTGTGACCACTCGCAGTTATCCCGGGGCGGACTGAGTTCCAACCCAACAATGCCGTTGTCGACTCGCGCCAACTGAGTCCGCTATCGAACACTACATGTTCGGACCCATCACGCGTCGCATACCAGTGTCCCTGCCGTTTTATCAGGATCGTGTTTTCGTAGTCGCCGTTGGGGAGTTGAACCACGACCTTCACATGCCTGGTCCGGGTCCAACGTGTGGCCTCTTCCGGGGATGACGAGGTATCGGTGAGTGCGCCGAGCTCTGTGATGACCTGTTGAATCAGCTGATCACGGTGCCGAGCAGTCGAGAGGGGGCGATTCCCACTACCATCCCGGAACGTGAGAATGACCAGACCATCTCCGTCGGCCCCGCGTCCCTCCATAAAATCGTGCTGTGTGACTTGTCGAAAGGCCCTCGCCAGTTCTTTATTGAACGGTCGTGTCGCATCGAGGTTCTTGGTCTCCACGGTCAACTGCCCGGTCACTTGGCCGTCGGCCCCGATCGCTTGTACCACCCACTCCGGGACGAGGTTACGCCCATCGCGATCCTCAGGGGGGATGGTGATCCGATACGTCCCTGGCGTTGCCGCACATTCCTTGATGGTGTTCAGTAAGTGCTTGTATTCGGCCTGCGCCGCACGATCCCCACTGATGGCCTTGTAGATGATCCCGACCGGGGCCCCGTGCACAGTCACAACCCCGGAGCCGGTGGGCGTCGGCTGTTTGCCGAGGAGGCTGTTGATGTTTTGCAGTGCGTCATGAATTTTGTCAGCATGGAACTCGTTTATCAGCCGGACCCACTCAAAGGCATTGTCCCCAGTGGAACGATTATGCCAGTTCTTTACGCCGAGGGGGCCGTTGCCGCCGGGGCTCTCCGAAAAATTCCCCATGTTGGATAAGGCCTGCGTGGCAATGCTCGGCCCGTCCGGAAACTGGTCAACATAGTCTCGCAGACGTTCCACAGTCCCGATCCATTGTTGATGCCACTCTGCTCCAAGATAGGGATCGAGCGCCGCCCGTTGTGCCGCGTATCGGGCACGTGTTGCTTCCGCCGCTGCCCGCTCGTCGACATCTAATGTCTTTGCGAGTTGCGCGGCTGCTTTGGCCTCTTTTTCGGCGAATGTGCGTTCATAAGCCTCGGCGTGTCGCATCGCCGTTCTCCATAAGCGGCCGATGCTTCTGACTTGTGGGTCGGTTGGACCGGTAATGCCGATGGCCTGACTTGCTTCGAAGGTCAGATATTCGATTACGATCGGCTCTAAGACATTGCGGGGGAGCGGCGGGAGCTTGGGCCTCTCATAATGTGGGGTGTACCCTTTCTCTCGATTGAGCATGATCTTGCCAGACGGAGTAGTGACGACGATGCGCTCCGCGCCGGCCCACAACGCCTGTCGTGTCAAGCCTCCGAGGGCATTGGCTAACTCTGGCGTGAGTGGCGGTGTTTCAATCTCGACCACGGCGCCGCGCAACTGTTCCGGCGGGAGGGCCGCCGCGACTTCGACAGCAGTACGAAGGGGCGCGGAGGGATCTTTTGTGGCTTTGCCGTTGGTCTTATTCGTGATGACGACGCGCCGACCGGTGCCGGCGCCTGTGACTTGGATGCGTCCTCCACCCGGTAAGTCGACGAGTAATTCTCCAGCCGTTGCCGCTACGATACCACGAGCCTCCCCGTTACCAAACCCATTGACTGCGGTCCGTCCTTTCGTGAGCACGACGGTCTTGGCTGGGTCCACAGTATTGCTGCCATTGCGCATGCGTAATATCACGCGTCCGTCGGCAGGGAAGGTTCGTGGTGCGAGTGTTGCCACTGCCTTGTCGAGATCCGCACCGGCTCCAAAATCGAGGGTGAGGGTGTTGCCGTCCTGTGAAAAATTTTCCAGGCCCGCGGTTTCGAGCGCTTCCAGTCGCCCCTCCAAGTGAGCAAGCAGGAGCGTAGCAGTGGTTGGCGCCGCGGGCTTCGGCGCAGCAACGGGCGCGGTACGGGGTGCAGCAGGCGGGGGCGTCGATTCGACACGGCGTGTTGGTTCGGGATGAGCGGTCGGCGTGTCCGTAGCGCGTGGGACGCTGGGCGGTGGTGTGGGCGCCGCGTGCTGGGCGAGTGGCGGCGTCGGGCGCCCCGTTATGCCTGCGGGCTGGGCAACGGGAGCAGGGGATGGCGGGGCCGGGGGCGGTGCAACGGGTTTAGGCGCGGCTGCAACCGCCGGGGGTGCATTTGCCTCCGGAGCGAGGTCGTGCGCCCATCGATTCAATTCGGTCGTCGCGGTGTCCAAGTCGCCACGTCGAATGGCTGCAATGATATCGTTATTCGCATCGACATGGTCGTCTCCGCATCCTTGCGCCCGACTCTGATCCCACAGGGTTTGCCGCATCTTGGCCAGCGCCCGTCCTGGTTCGATCCCGAGATTGGTCGCGACGAAACGGTCGACTGGTGTCAGCGCTGCCGGCGCGGGTGGCGCATTGGGCGGCGGTGCGGTGGCAATGGGCGCGGGGACTGTGGCGGATGACAGTTCCCAGTCGAGGGCCTCCGCCCATTCGTTGAGGCGTACTTTAGCGGCCTCGAGTTGGCCCTGCCGAATCATGGTATCGACTTGCCGGTTGGTAAACTGGTAGTGGTCTTGCTCCTCTCCTGTGGCGTGCCAAAGGGTGCTGCGCAATTGGCTTAATGCATCGGCGGGCGCAAGCTCCGGATGCGCTTCGAGGAAGGCATCGACGCGGGAGCGCCCGCGGCCGATGGTGCCGAAGACCAGCGGCCCGGCCGCGAGGACATTCCCGCCGCCGATCGCGTGGGCCGCGCCGCTCAGTGCGCCAATTCCGCCGATCACCGCGGCCACGGCCGGGAGGTACGGTTCGAGGTGGCTGAGCCACGGGGCCAAGTCAACGATGGCCGAGCGGGCTCGGTGGAGCAAATCTCCCAGCAGTCCGCTGTATGAAGTGGCCGCCGGTTCGTCGGTCGGTGTTGTACGGCGCGGGGCGGGGCGGAGCAGGATGTCGTCCGTGTGGTCACCGCTCCCGCCGCGCCGGGGGACGCGATAGACGCCGTGGCCTAAATCTTCGGCCCCGAGCCGGGTCAGTTCACCGGCCAGAGCCGCCCTGAGTTCCGGATCATATTCGTATTCCCCATCCCGTTTGACGATGCGGCCGTCGCGGAGCGCGCTCCACCAGACGTTCGCATGCTCGAGCGTTGCCTCGGTGGCCTCGATTGCGGCTACGTCCTGATTGAAGTTGGTGACCCCAGCCGGCGAACCGGCTAATTGCGGATAGTGGCGCAGTAAGGCCTGCCGCTCGCGCATCAGTCGCATCAGTTCACGATGGGTCTGTGTGACTTGGCGCAAGCTCTCCGGCCGCGTTCCATCCGGATCGCGTTGCACTAGTTCCGTCAAGGACCTCATCGCCGCGGTGGTTCGCTGTTCCAGTTGAGTCAAGCGGCCGGCCAAATCAGTGCCGAGTGTGAGTTTCAAGACGCCGTCGCGCGCGTGGGCCAGCCAGGGGCGGGCCATCGCGTTGCCGATCTTGAGACATGTCAGGAGTTGCGTCTGGTATGGTATTGAAGTGGTTGTTTCATCCAGAACATGTCCCAAATCGACAGGGTGCCCATCGGCTAATGTGCGGGCAGTGTGATCAATCGGTGTCCAGATGAAGAGCATTGCCGCCAGTTCGGCGGCATAATCGGCCGCGCCCCACGCCACGCGGTTTCCAAACTGTTTCCCCAATTGGGTCATCCGTTCCACGATGCGGGCCTTCGCCACCTGATTCAGCACGAGTTGTCCGGCCCTCATGGCCAGCTGCCCTTCATTGACCAAACCGGTCACGGCCTGTTGATACAGTCGTGCCATCCGCACGGACTGCACGCCTTGGCCGACGAGGCGAATAAAGCGCGACATCCCCCAGAAACTGCCGACTTCGAGTGCCCAACCACTGAGACCATCGGGCAACGCGTCGCCAAATGCGGCATGGTTGCCGAGTTGGATTAACGCCGTCGCGCTGACGATTTCGGTAGCGCTGGCCAGGACCGGAGCCGCCTCGGCGAGTCCGAGGGCGAGCGTGGTTCCTTCCACACTGGCGGCGGCGAGTGATGCGAGGCCACAACTGCCGATGATAATGAGCGGACCGAGGAGGAGGCGGGCAATTAAATCGCGATCGAGGCGGTCTTGATATTCGCGAAAGATCGTTTGATGGCGGGGCGACTGACTGGCCTGCAACACGAAGGCATTGGCCCGGCGGAGGTGTTCAGTCGCAGCTGTAAAGTCGCCATGCGCCATCGCTGCGCTGGCCTGATGGCTAGCAGTGCGCGCAGCGCCGACATATTGCTGCAGCAATGCCAAGCTGCGGACGTAGCCTTCGGCCCCATCATTGCGCAGATACAAGCCGACACCGGTGTACATTTGATCGAGGTCCGCGATCGCTTGATCCATCGTGCCAATGTCAGCACGGAGTGTGTCTCGCTGTGCGGTAGCAGCGGCCTTGGTGTAGCGGGCAGCGCGGGATTCGGCCGAGAGTGCGGAGTCGGCGAGCGTCTCCTGGGCGGCGGTCCAAGTCACGGCCCACCCCATCGGGCCCGACGCTGCCAGTGTCTCGATGGTGTCGTGTTGCCCGTTCATCACGTGGGCGCGGGCCGCGGCCGGGAGCGCTGATTCGAGGCAGTTGAGATGGTCGGCGAGTGTTGCGAGTGTCGCAGTTGCTGTGGTGTCACTGAGGTGTCCGGCGGCAAGCTTCAAGTCGTGTTGCACGGCCACCAGTAGGCCACCAGGATCGGAGGCGTCGATGAAGGCCTCGTTGGATTGTGCCGCCCGATAGGCCTCTTCGTTCGATGAGTCGACGGTCTCGAAGCGGCCTTCATCACTGCGAAATGCGCTATGTTCCACCGATTCGATGGTGCGCCGGGGGCGGATCCACGGATCGAGCCAGGTGTGCAGCAAGCGGGTCGGTTCTTGGGGCCATGCTTCGGCCAATGTTTTGAGATAGGCGTCGCGGGCGGCCGGGGTCTTGACGGCGTCCGGGTTTGCGAGCAGTGCAATCGTCAGCAAATTTTCTGACGTGGGTGCCGATAGTACGCGGGCACGCAACGTGTCGAGTTCGGTCGCCAAGCGTGTGGCATGTTCGCGCGTGACGGCCAGATAGGCCTGTACTTCCACGGCCGTCGGGGGTGGAATACGAGCGGCCAACGCGGCGGCGCCGGAACGGAGGGCCCGGAGTTCCTGCATGTCGTGGAGCGCGGCGGTTGGCATGCTGAGGGCCGTCGGGTCGGCGTCGGGGGCGGAGGGCGTTGCCTTGGCCTCGGCGGCGCGGGTCATCGCCTGGAGGGTCGGTATCGCGGCTGCACGCCTCCGGGTCTGATATGTCAGGAAGTCGTAGCTCCCATACAGTTCGAGTGGGGCATCGCTGGGGCCGCTGTCGGGGTTCACGGTCGTTACCAGGTCGAGTTCCGTGAAGGCATGGTCCCACGCGACTTGGGCGGTTGGATCGAGATCGATATATGCACGCATCAGTGGGAATGAGCGCAAGAACTCGACCGGATGCAGGGTGTCGGCGTGTCGCCAGTCTTCTTCCTGGATGAGTCGTCCCGTGCACGGACTCATACCGACCTCTTCGGGTAGGCCATAGTCGCACAGTCCCAAGTTTCCGGTGCTAGTTTGATCGGCCCACCCGATCGTGACGCCCACCAACGGCGCGACGTGGGCCTGCAGGCGAGCGCGATACGCAGTCACCGCAGCTACGTGTTTGCTCCAGGTCTCCACGGTCGCGATATGGCGACGCACGGTGTCGCGTTCTTGGTCGTTATCTGCTGCGACGGCGCGCAGCCATTCCTCGCGGACTCGGACGCTTGCGGCGCGGACCTGTGGGCCCTTGTCGTGTGGCGGCGGGAGCGGTAGCGTTAGGATCTGTTCCAACGTCGCGAGGTCGTCGGCGGCTTGCTCGACTTGGAGCCGCAGCCCTGCCACTTCGGCGTCGGACGGCTGTTCGGCGTCGGCCAAGTCCGCTAATCGTTCCCGCCAGACCGTATGCCTGGAGCGAAGTTGGGCGATAGCGCGTTGTTCCGTTGCGGTGAGTGCCGCGTCGGGTCGTTTCGTCCCGCGCGTTGTGATGCGCGCTTCCATCGTGTCCAGATGTCGGTCGAGTTGCTGGACGCGTGCCGCTAATGTAGTCGCCTCGACGGTGGCGGGGTGTGGCGTATGTTCGGACGTCGTGAGTAAGAGCCCCGCCACGTCGCGTTCGATAGGGACCGTGTCACGTGTGACCCGGCGAGCCCCGCCGGTCACCGGGGCCAACAATGCGGCCTCGTGGCCGGGCTGTGCCAAGCGGCTGCGGCGTACCTCCGCTTGAAAACGCGTTACGTTGGGATTGCCGAGCCGTGCTGCTTCGCTCAACAGTTGGCCGGCGATATCGAGTTGCCCGACGGTTAAATAGCAGTCGGTCAGGGCATCGCGGTATAGGCCGGTTTCGGGCTCGAAGACCAGCGCGGGACCGACGATTGGGTCATCCAGGCCGAGTCGGGGCGGTGCCAACGGGAGGCGTAGTTTCGCCGCGGTCGGTGTTGAAAGTTTTGTGTTTACTACTGGTCTGGGCAGTCGGCCACTAGGTTGCCCCGGCCGCGCCCCCAATTGAGACCGTGCCTTGCCCCCCCCTCCTCCCAATTTTCTCGGCCCTCCGCCCATATATTAATGTTGTTTGAAAAGGGGCATGGATGACCACATGACATCCCTCCAATTGTGTTATCGGACGTAAAAACCCGTTGAGTTGCTAAGATGTTAGCGAAAGGGCGCGGAGGGTGCGGTGGGTCCTGTTTCGAGCGGATGTTGAATGACATGGTGGTAGATATTTAGAATCATTTAGTAAAATGTAGGTCATCAGTCGAAAAGTTGGGGGAGTGGGGTAGGGGCGCTGCAATGCAAGCACAAAGAAAATTTTTTCCCCTTGCCGAGTTGTTGTGTGTCGCATAGGAGCGCCACCCTTATGCGAACTTTCGGTCCTCATAGTGTTCCTCCGTCACGTGCCCTGGCAACATTGCTGCGGGTCGACCGTTCTCTTGTAACCCCACGCCCAACCGGCTCTGTGGGGTGGTCCGACCGTGCCGCACGGGTGTCTGGGTTCGAGCGTCAGCCGCATGGGCGGTCTTTGGCGGACCAAGATGGGTTGGATTTGGCGGTGCGGCGGCAGGGGATCGCCCGAGGGCGGGCGTTGGCGGCAGCGGCGAGACGTTTTGCCAGTGGCGTACAACGCTCAGGCCTGATGAGTCAGCTGACGCCGCTCATGCGGCCGGCGCTCATTTTTGCCGATAAGGCCTATCGGTCCATGGAAGCCGTGCTGGATCGACTTGCGGGCATGGTCGCTCGTAATGAATGGCAGATGTCGAGTGAATTTACCGCAGCGGCGGAGTCTGCCATCGAGCAGTGCAGTCAATTGCGGGCGCAATGGAGTTGGTGGTTGTCGCAGACTGGATTCGATCCGGCAGAAACCGCCTTGTTCCATCTGTTGTACACCTCGTGGGCACAGATTCAATCTACGGCGCGGCTCTATCACGTGTTGGCGGAGTCGGAACATCCGGAACAAGAAACCAGGTTGGTCGCGTTGTTACGCTCTCCACTGATTCAAGTGCAAGGAAGTGCCGATCTGGTGGCCTTAGTGCCGCGGGCGCGTCGTGAATTGGCGCGTGCGTTACTCGACGATCTCACGACCCGTGCCCAATCGATCAGCTGGGTGCCGGGTGGCACGGAGTTGTGCTTCGCCATCGATGCCGGCGCCGAGCCGCGTCCGTTCGGTTATAAAGACGAATTGTTGTTGCCGTCGCCGCCGGTTCCTCGGCGTCATCCGTTTTGGCGCGTGTTGTATCACTTCGCCGGATTCGACGTACGCATCGTCGAAGAGGATGACGCGACGCTGCATGTTGCATTGCGTTGGCGCAAGCCGAATGAAATGACGAATTGTGCTTGACGAATATTGGTGCGTGTGGGAAACGCGCGCCCCGCTTGAGTTGAGTGGCGCTGTTATAGAGTAAAGTGTAGCCGTTTCCGGAAAGCCTGACGTTTGCGATCGTCGCTGGCACCGTACGGACAGACAAAACAACCCCGTGTTACGAAAGGAGCGAATGACTATGTCATTCCCAACGAGTCTACTTGTTTCCGTCGCCTCAGCCGTCACGACCCGCGGTCCCCGCGATGACCATGCGGTCGCAGGTGGCAAGGGCAAACCGGACCTCACGCACATCTTACCGGCCAATACCGATGCGCTGCTGGCGCGGCTGCAGAAAATTCTCGCCGGCCGTCGCGCCGGGCCGGTGATCGATCCAATCCTGGCCGCCGATCCGGACGTGGCGGGTGCCCCGAAGCCGGTCGCTGCCGGCCCCGTCATCGGTGGCAAAGGCGACGCGTACGAAGTGCCACAGCCCGTGCCGGCGACTGACGCAGTGTTGCCCGGTCCCTACACGTTAGTGGCGTGGACCCAATCCGGTGTGAAGGTGAGCGGGACGGCACCCGAGGGAACCGAAGCGCAGCAAGCCTGGGAGCAGCAGAGTCTCGTGTTGGCGTTCGAAGCCATGGCGGAAGTGGCGAAAGGCCTGCGCGTGGCCAATAGCGCCCCAGTGGCCAAGGTCGATCTTCCGGTGCAATTCAAAGGCATGGCGATGATGGTGTCGATCCGCGACGAAAATCTCGACGGGAAGCCGGAAACGATCTGTCTGCAGATGAACGAAGGCGCGCGTCGCTTGTTCGTTGTTGCGCGCGATGTCAATGTCTTCGATTTGGCCGGCTGGTAATCCGCATTATTTGACCTTGCTCCCGGCCGCAACCGGCCGGAGCGGGGTCAGGATGCTGACTGTCGCGGTGTCGCTCGCGGCCAACAGCATGCCTTGCGATTCGACCCCGCGCAGTTTGGCCGGCTTGAGATTGGCGACGACGCAGATCTGTTTGCCGATTAACTCCTCCGGTGTGTAATGCTGGGCAATGCCCGCGACCAGCTGGCGTTGTTCCGTGCCGAGGTCGATCTGGAGTTTCAGGAGTCGATCGGCATTTTCCACACGTTCCGCGGCCGTGATGGTCGCAATTCTGAGCTCCACTTTACCAAACTCGGTAATGTCCATCAGCGCTGGTGCACTGGGCGCTGTCGGTTCCGCGGAAGTTGCGGTTGGTGTGAGTAGTGTGGCTTCGGTCATAACGTGTTTCCCTTTCGATTAGGCCGCGAGTTGCGCGAACAAGGTCTCGCAACAGAGTTGTCGGTTGATGGTGGTTTGGGTGCATGTCGTGGTGGTGAGAAACAATAATTGTAATTCTTGGCTGAGTCTGCGGGCCGTGCGTTGGGTGAGGAGCGTCCGTAATGAGTCGGTGGCCGGCAGCCGGATCTCCGCCCGGCCACTGCTGACCCGCGTTGCCAACGCGTCGCGCCAGGCGACGCCGGCGACTTGCAGTCGCCATAGTAACGTGTCGAGATCTGCGGACCACCGTTCCGCGACATCGAGCCAGCGCGCCGTGGCGGTTTCCGTGAGCACCGTGTGTAAATCTTGCAACGTCTCCGCAAAAATTTCGGTCGGGAATTGTAACGCGCGTCCCACACTCCCTTCCGCAAAGAGCGCGCGTTGTCGTGCTTCGGCCTCATCGAGGCCTTGGCTGCGCAGATATTGCGTCAGCAGCCGCGTCGGGAGCGGCAGAAAGCGAATTGTTTGGCAGCGCGAACGAATCGTCGGCAACAGCCGTTCCGGCTGAGCGGCAATGAGGATGAGATGGGTCCGGGCCGGTGGTTCTTCCAACAGCTTCAACGCGGCATTCGCGGCTTGGTCCTTGAGGCAATCGGCCTCGTCGACGATCGCCACTTTCCGATTCCCTTCGAGGGCATGCAACTGCAAGCGTGCTTTCATATGGCGAATTTGGTCGACGAGAATTTCGTGCGTCGCTTTGTCCGGCAACGGCGCGGCCGATACGAGATCGGGGTGAGTTCCGGCGCGGACGCGTTGACATGCCGAGCACGTTCCGCACGGTCGCTCGGGGCCGGTCCCGCACAACAACGCTTGGGCAAGGGTGCGCGCCACGTGCCATTTGCCGACTCCGATCGGTCCGGCAAAGAGATACGCAGCGGCGACTTGGTCGTGTGCAAGTGCGGCGCGGAGCTGCGCAATCGGCTGTTCATGCCCAACGATCTCACTCCACATAACGGTCGATCCATTGCATGACGAGCGTGTGAATGCTGTTTGCCGATGGTGTGCTGTCGATGAGTTGTACGCGGGTCGGTTCCCGTGCGGCCAGCGCGCGATAGGCCTCGCGGACGTGTTCATGAAAATCGCGCGTTTCTTGTTCGATCCGGTCCGGCGGCGTGGCGCGACCATGCGCGCGGGCCAGCCCGACCGCGACCGGGAGATCGAAGAGCAGCGTGAGTTGCGGCCACGTCTGTTGCGTCGCGATGCCGTGCAGCGTTTGAATGCACGCGTCGGAGAGTCCGCGAGCAGCGCCTTGATAGGCCGTCGTGGCGTCTGCGTAGCGATCGCACAACACCACGACTCCCCGTGCCAATGCGGGGGCGATGACCTCCGCGACGTGCTGTGCGCGGGATGCGGCATACAGCAACGCCTCGGTCAGCGGATGCATGGCGGTCTGCGTGGGGTCGAGCAACAGCGTGCGGATGGCATCGCCCAGCGCAGTGCCGCCTGGCTCCCGCGTCGTGACGACGTCGCGTCCCCGTGCGCGCAGCGCCTGCGCGGCCATCGCGAGCTGGGTCGATTTCCCGCTCCCCTCGATGCCTTCAAAGGTAATGAAATGTCCGCTCACAGGCTTAACAGGAATTCGCACAAGGTCCGCAATGGCGCGCCGGTGCCACCGCGCGAGGTCAGCGGTCGGTCTTCATCGCTCCAGGCGGATTCGGCGATGTCGAGGTGGATCCATGGGACCTCGCGCACGAACTGGCCCAAAAACAGCGCGCCGGTAATCGTGCTTGCGCCGCTCTTGCCGCAATTGCGCAATTGTGCCGGTCCGCCTTTAAAGCCGGCCAGATATTCTTCTTCCAGCGGCAGCTGCCACATAGCCTCGCCGGCCACTGTGCTGGCGGCCAGCAGTTTGTTGATCATCGATTGCGCGGTGCCGAGCACAGCGGTGTAAATTTCGCCTAACGCGTATTGGACGCCGCCGGTGAGCGTGGCGAGGTCGATCAACAATTCCGGTTCACGCTCGACGGCGTAATCGATCGCGTCCGCCAACACGAGCCGGCCTTCGGCGTCGGTGTTGACGATTTCGATGGTCTTGCCGGATCGGGCCGTGAGGATGTCGCTCGATTTGTAACCGAGCGCGTCGACCATGTTTTCCGTGCTGGGGATATAGGCGTCGATCGCAATCGCTGGCTGCAGCGCGGCCATGACTTGCATCGTGGCCAAGACGACCGCGGCGCCGCCCATATCGTTTTTCATATCCCCCATATGTTTCGACGTTTTGAGATCGTAGCCCCCGGTGTCGAATGTGACCCCTTTGCCGACCAGCGCCACGCGCCGTTTGGCTTTGCCTTTCGGGGTGTAGCTTACATGGATAAAGATCGGCGGTCGCGCGGAGCCTTGATTGACGGCCTTCAAAAGGTGCATGCGTTCCGCGGTGATTTGGTCGCTGTCGAGGATCTGACATTTCAAATGGCCGCGCTTCGCGACGAGTTGCGCTTGTTCGGCCAGATATTGCGGCGTGCAGACATTGCTGGGCAAGTTGATCCAATCGCGGGCTTGGCAGATGGCGCCGGCGACGAGCGCGCCGCGGGTGAATGCGGCTTCGAGTGCGTTGCGGTTCCCTTTACTGACGGCGATGAAGGAGGTGAAACGCAACGGCTTGCGTTCATCTTCCGGTTTGAAGGTGTCGAAACGATACTGTCCGAGCATCAGCCCTTCGATCAATGCTTGAGCGCGTACGGCCGGCTTCAAGCGTTGCACGGATTCTGTTTGCATCAGTCCGGCCGCACTGCGCGCCTTCACTTGTTCCGCGACGCGTGCCAACGTGACGCCGAGTCGCCGCCAGGTGTTGGTTGTGCAACTTTGTACCGTGCCTCCACCCAACAACACGACGTGGCGCGCTTTGCATTGGCCGTTGGTTTCCACCAGACGGGCCGTGCCGAGTTCGCCGGTCAATTCTTCGCGGGTGATCACTTCGGATAATTTTCCGCCGAGGGCGCGATCCAATTCCACGCCGCCGTCACCGCGTTGTAATTGTGCGCGTGAGACACCGTTCTCTTTGCGCTGCAGCACGGTAATGGCGAGGAGATCGACGTTGCAAGCAAGGAGCGAACCGGATTGCACGAGACATTGCATAGTGGCGGAGTGCTTAGCGGGATCTGCGCGAGAATGCAAGTGGCGGCTGTCGTGCGGGGCGCGACTCCTCTCTTGTTGTTCCAAATGACTTCCGCTAGCATTCGCCGCCGTGACAGAGAAAAAAATCGAACAGTTGTTGCGCCGTGGCATGCAAGCGGTCGGGCAAGTCGTGGAAAAAGCGATCGGCAAGGCCGCGGCCGCTAAGCAGACGGTCGTGAGTAATACCGTTGGGGCCGGCATGCCGTTGACGATCGAATCCCAACTGCCGGTGCCGAAAGTGCGCGAAGTGCTGCGGTTGGCGGCGGAGCGTGTTGTGCATTCCATCATCCCGGCCTTGAGCGAACGACGAGTGCTGGAGTTGGCGGACGGCGTCGGCCAGCATGCCGGCACGTTGCGTGACCATGGGGCGCGCTTAGTGGTGGCGACGGAAATCGGCGCAGCCAATTCGGTCGTCACGACCGATGCGGTGAGTCGCCAATATTTGGTGCGTGCCTGGGTACACCGCTTGCCGTTTCGTGATGGGGCCTTCGATTTTGCGATCGCGAATCTCTTGACCCCGTATCAAGGGGATTTTCTGCGCGCGTTGAAGGAGATCGGGCGGGTGGTCACCGCCGGTGGGACGGTGGTGCTCGCCGATTTTCACCCGTTCGGGGCCTTTGCCCGGCGTGGCGCGGCGCGGGTGCGGCCGAGCGAATCGACGTTTCGCGGCGTCGCGGATTACTACAAAGCGGCGCGGCTGGCCGGTGTGCGCGTCACGGATGTCCGCGAGGCCTTTCTGGATGAAGGGCTGCGCAGCGCGTTTGTCACCGTGGAAGAAAAACAAGCGTATCGAGCGCTGCGCGATATGCCGTTGGTCCTCTGTTTAGTCGCGAAGAAGGGCGGAAGCGGGGAGGTGGCGGTATGAGGGGGGCCGCGACACGCAATCCCGACGCACGCTTGGAAGAGCTGTTGATCGATCTGCCGACACCGTCTCGAACGACCGGCCCGGTGGAGGCCGTGCGTCAGGTCGGCGACTTGTGTTGGGTCACGGGCGCGTTGCCGTGGAATGAAGGCAAAATCATGTTCCGCGGTCGTGTTGGTCTCGAAGTGACGATTGATAACGGTCAGCGCGCGTCACGGGCCGCGCTGTTGCAAGTGTTCGCGTTGTTGAAGGAGTCACTTGGTGAGTTAAAGCGTGTCAAGCAGTGCGTCAAATTGTCGGGGTTTATTGCGGCCGGTCCCGATTTTCAGGACCATTCTCGAGTGCTTGAAACGACCAGCCAGTTGCTGTTCGACGTGTTCGGCGTTGCCGGCCGCCACGCGCGGGAAGCCATCGGCGTGAGTTCGTTGCCGCATCAGGCGTGTGTGATGTTGGAATTGCTCGTGCGCGTATAGCCCTGCTATCCGCTTATCCCCGCAACATATGTTCGATCTTGCGCACTAAATGGCGGACGTGGAACGGCTTGGCGACGTAATCGTCGGCGCCGTGCGTGAGGCCGTCGATCCGATCCATCTGGGTGTCTTTCGCCGACAAAATCAAAATCCGGATCTGTTGGAGCGCTGGGTTCCCTTTAATGTAATTGCAAACTTCAATGCCGGAAACTTTCGGCATCATGATGTCGAGAATGACGAGGTGTGGCGGTTCGCGCGCAATCTGGTCGTAGGCCTCGGCGGCACTGAACGCACTGGCGAGGCGATATTGTGGCTCCGGAAGCATCTTGCCGAGCAGTTTGTGCAACTGCGGGTCGTCGTCCACGATGAGGATTTGCCATGTCATGGGCACAGCGGATGACGCCATGAATTGAGCGCAGAAATCAAGATCAAAATCGGCGGAAAATTACATTTGCGCTGCTGAGGAGAATCATTTATATTCCGCCGCGAATTTTTGTGAGACCTCAGCAATCACTCGATGGGGGAGTTTGCGGTACAGAAAAGTTCGAGGCTTGACATTTTTTAGGCGGGCGCATACCTACGCGTCCGCATTCGGTCGCAGGGGGAGTTGTCTCAACATTCATTTGGATTACGTCGTGGGAGTCCGGTCCGGGAAGGGGGTGTGACTGCGAAGAGACCAATCCACGCGTTACTGTAGTTCATGTGTAGCAGCGGTGATGCACAATTGATTATGGAATTCGAACAAGGAGAAGCGATTATGAAGAAGTTATTTTTGACGGCCATCGCGGCCGGTGTCGTAGGCGTGGCGGCCAGTGCGTTTGCCGTCGACGGCGATTTTGAAATGAGTGGGCATGTGAACGCAGGTGTCGGGTATCAGAAGTTCAGCAGCAGCGCGGATGCCGCTGTGGCCGGTGCCGCTGGCGCGAATACGTTTAACGGTGGTGCAGTGCAACGTGGTTCGATCGGTGATTTGACCGGTAATAACGGTGGCGCGGCAGGACAGAACGAGTTCATTTTCTTCGTCGATGAAGCCGAATTGGATGCGACGAAATCGTTTGGCGAGAATATCAAAGTACGGGCGGATTTCGCATTCGGTCGAGTCGCCTCCGGTTCTGCAGCTGCGTTTGCCCTCGAGCAGGCCTATGCGACGATCAACATCCCGGTCGGCAATGGGATGGAATTCTTGCTCGGTCGGTTCGATGCCCCAATCGGGTTCGAGTCGGTGGAGCGGGGTGAGAATACCCTCTTCTCTCACGGCGCGGTCTTCACCTATCTGCGCCCGACCAGCTTCACGGGTATGAAGTTCTATTATCCGTTCAGCGATATGGTCGACTTGCATGTCTATATCGTCAACAACCTGCGTGACACCTTGACCGGTGTGGCGTTCGGCGATTCCGTGTTGCCTTCCTTCGGGACCCGAGTTGGTCTCAAGTGGGGCGATGAAGGCAAGAAGAGCACGATCGGGTTGAGCTTGGCGTCGGGTCCGGAAGCGACCGATGGCAGCAAGATGGGTGACTGGTCGCATGTGGCCGACCTCGATTGGAATGTCTGGATCGGCGAGAGCTTCGCGATCGGTGGGGAAGGGATCTTCCGTATCGATAACGGCGCGACCGGCGCGACCGATGCGCGGTATTTTGGCGGTCAGTTGAACCTGCACTATGCCTTCACCGATACCTGGGATGGCACGCTCCGTTTCGGCTATGTCCAGAGCCGCGCGGCCGATGCCGATACCCTGACCGGTGCAGCCGCCAGCTTGTTGGATGGCGCGAGTGCCGGCAAGGTCACTGGCATGGAAGCCACGTTCGGTGTGCAATACCACATCGACGACAACGCCAAGATCCAGTGGGAAGGGCGTTATGACCTCGTGAAGAACGCAGCCACGGCGGCGGGCAACGGCCACGTCTACGGCGGTGCGGTGAACTTCGCATACAACTTCTAAGGTTGTGTGATCGGAATCTGAGTCTGCAAAACCCCCGGTTGGGATTCCCAACCGGGGGTTTGCTTTTATGCCGCTTCCCATGGTAGGCGCTGCACGCATGTCCTCCATTTGGATCTCGCTGGGGCCGATTCTGTTTATCAACCTCTTTACCGTCGTGACGTGTCTGGTGTTTCGGCGCAAGCGGGCGCAGACGCCGGTGCCGCCGGACTTGGCCGGGCGCAATGGGTCGAAGCTGCTGGGGCCATTCTTCCGTGAATATTGGTATTGGCTGACGGAGCCGGTCGTGCGGTTGCTGGTGCAACTGCGTTTCAGTCCGAATATCATTACGTTCATCGGTTTTTGTTTCAGCGTGTTTACCGCGTATCTCTATTCCATTGGGGCCTTTGGTTATGCCGGCTGGATCCTGATTATCGGTTCGACATTTGACATGTTCGATGGACGCGTCGCGCGGTTGACGGGCCAGACGAGCCGAGCGGGGGCCTTTTACGATTCTGTCCTTGATCGCTTCAGCGAGGGGATCGCGTTCTTGGGGCTAGCCCTGTATTTTCGCTCCAGCTGGGTCTTGTCGGTGGTGATCATCGGTTTGGTTGGTGGCATGCTCGTCAGTTATACGCGAGCACGCGGGGAGGGCGTCGGGATCGTTTGCAAAAAGGGTCCGATGCAGCGGCCGGAGCGGATTGCCTATCTTGGTTTCACTTCCGTGCTGCAGCCCGTGCTCGACGTTGAATTGCATCAGTGGTTTGCCAATCCGCCGCCGTTTCTGGTCATTATTGCCGTCGTGATGATTGCCGTCTTGACGGTTTACACGGCGCTGTATCGCACCATCTTCATCATGAATGCGCTCGATTCGGCGGATCGGGTGCGAGGCGGGGAAGCGACGATTCCGCAGTTACTGAGTAAACTGACGACGCGCGGGGGTTGGGAGCAAGTGCTGCAACGCGCGCGTTATGGCTACGACCGCGGCCAGGCGCGCGCGTTGTGCACGGTGGCGTTTGTCAGCGACGGGGCCCATGTTGATGTGGTGCGGGAACTGTGTGCGCGCGGCGATCTTCCGCATATTCAGCGGCACATCATTGAACCGGGTTTCGTGACCGATGCGACGGCGGTCTTCCCGTCGGTCGCGGGTCCGGCCAGTGTGCCGTTAGTGACCGGCTGTTTCCCCGGGACGTGCAATATTCCGGCGGCGCGCTGGTTTGATCGGACCGTGCCGGCGGAACGGCGCTTCACGCTCAAGCGATTTCGGGACTACTCTCGGTTAGGGGCATATGCGATCGATTTTGACCTGTCAAAACAGGTGCAAACAGCCTTCGAATACTCGCGGCAGGCCGTGAGCTTGCTCGGGATCATCAATCGCGGGGCCGGTTTCCGCAGCGATGGTGCGATGACGCGCGCGCAGTTGGAACAACATCCGTTCGAGGTCGGGGAATTAGAGGCTACCGAACGCGCGGTCTTCGCGTGGTTTGCCGCGTGTCTGCGGCGACAGCCGGATCTGATTTTTTATCATTTTGTCTCGATCAGTCGCTTGGCGGAGGCTTACGGAATCGATCATCCGGAGGTGCGGAAGGCATATCAGCGGTTCGATAAGACGATCGGCGATGCGGTGGAATTATTGAAGACACACGGGCTGTGGGATCATACCGTGTTGGCGTGGGTCAGCGGCCATGCGTTGGCGCCACGGCATACGGAGGGAGAAGTCGGCAAGGTGTTGGCGCGGCGATTTGCGCGGACGGTTTCGACGGTGCGCAGTTATCGGCAGTGGTTGGAGGCCGATGCGTTGGAGCTGCATTCGGGGAATGCGATGGCGCATCTCTATTTGCGGCGGGATCGGGCGTGGAGTGCGCCGCGCAGTCTGAACGAATGCGAACAGGATGGCTTAGTGGCGGCGTTGTTCGAGGATCCCGCCGTGGATCTCGTAATGGGTCGCGTGGCGGACGGCGGTGTGGCGGTTGTGAGTCGTCGCGGGCGCGCGGAATTGCGGGAGCAAGGAGAGGTCAATTATGTCGTGGGGCCGAGCGGCGATCCGTTCGGCTATGGCGCGTTGCCGTCTCGATTCTCGATGCGCGAGGCGTTGACGTTGACCAGCGACAGCGCGTATCCGGATGGTATTGTGCAGGCGTTACAGCTGTTCCGTGCGCCGCGGACCGGGGATCTCGTGATCAGCGCGACGCCGGGGTATGGCCTCGACCCCGATGTCGGTCCGACGGCCGCGACGCGGGGTTCGTTGCATCGCAACCATATGCTGGTGCCGTGCGCGATGAGCATTCCGATGGAGGTCGCCGGACCGATGCGGACCGTGGATCTGTTGCCAACCTTATTGCGACAAGTGGGGATTGAGCCGACCAGTCCGCTGGACGGTGTGGCGGTGGCGTAGCACGTTCGAACGGGAGAGGGTATGGAAACGGAACGGCACACCGTCACGCTCGATCAAGATCATCCGGGCTTTCGCGATCCGCAGTATCGAGCGCGGCGGGATGAAGTGGCACAGTTGGCGCAGCAGTATCGATCGGGGGCGCCGATTCCGGTCGTTGCGTATACGGAGGCCGAGCATGCGGTGTGGCAGGCGATTTGGCAGCAGCTGCGGCCGGCCCATCAGCAGTTCGCGTGCCGCCAATATCTCGACGCCTTCGATCGGATGGGTTTCACGCTGGACCGCATCCCACAAATGCAGGAGGTGACGACTCGGCTCACCGCGTTGACCGGTTTTCGGATGGAGCCGGTGCATGGATTAGTGACCTCGCGTGATTTCCTCGCGACGATGGCGCAAGGCATTTTTTTGAGCACGCAATATATCCGCCATCCCGCCACGCCGCTGTATACGCCGGAACCGGATTGGAATCATGAAGCCACGGGGCATGCGGTGGGGTTAGGGATTCCGGACATTGCGGAGTTGTCGCGGTTATTCGGGCAAGCGGCTCGCCAAGCGCGCAACGATCTGGAGATCACGGAATTGGGACGCATGTTTTGGTTTACGATCGAGTTCGGTGTGGTGCGAGAAGACGGTCTCGTGAAGGCGTATGGCGCGGGTTTGTTGTCGTCCTTCGGCGAGCTGCAGCAGATCAATCGCACCGGTGGCGTGAATGCCAAACGAGGACACGGCGCGCTGCTTGTGCCGCTTGATATGGACGCGATCCGTCGCCAGGCCTACGACGTGACGCAATATCAACCGATCTTGTTTTGTGCCGATTCGTTCGCCGAGATGACGACAACAATTCGCGAATATCTGACGGCGTGGATTGCCGCGCGCCGACCTTAGTTCTAGAACAAGTGTCCAAAGGTAAAGTGAAAGCGACCGCTGGATTCGCCGGGTTGCGGGTCGAGTTTGACGGCGTATTCCGCGCGAAGTGGGCCGACGGGGGTCGCATAGCGTAAGCCCACGCCGACGGCGTTGCGAACGGTGGTGCGGTTGATTTCACTGAACGTGTTGGTGAGGCTGCCGATATCGAAGAACGTGGCGGCGCGGAAATTGTCGAACAGCGGGACGGAGAGTTCTGCGTTGTAGACCCATTGCACGTTGGCGCCGAGCGGATCGCCGGCGGCATTAAGCGGGCCGACGCGATCTTCGGCGAATCCGCGGATGGTGTCGTCGCCGCCGAGAAACAGGCGTTCGGTGATCGGGATATTGGCCGGGCCGATCGGTTGGATGCCGCCGACGCGGCCGCTTTGACTCAGCATGATCCCGTGCCACAGATTGAGATAGTGATTCAATCCGCCGCGGAGCCGCACGAAATCGGCGCGTGAGCCGCGCAGTTCGTTGTACAAATCCGCCTCGCCGTAACAATAGAAACCGCGCGTCGGATTGGCGAAATTGTCTCGGGTGTCGAATGTCATGCCGGCGGTGAGTTGCGAGATCGTCGTGTTGCGGCGACCTTCCAGATCGGCTTGGGTAGGATCGCCGCCTAACAGGCGATTGCGGGCAAGTTTGTAGCGGAGTACGAATCCGGTGCGGTGGTATTGACGATAGAGGCCCACAGCGCCGCCGGCTTGGACGACGTCGAACGCGATATCTTGATTCCGATCGATCCATGCGCTGGTGGTGAGCAACAAATCCGTGCCGAGCAGCCGCGGATCGATCCACGCCAGTTCGGCGCGGGCGCGGCGATTGCCGCCGAGTAACGAGAGTTGGGTGCGCTTTGCCCAACCAAACGAGTTGAGGTTGGTGAATTGCAGGGCGCCGGAGAAGCCGGTATCGGTGGCGTAGCCGAGATCGACGTCGACCATGAACGGTTTTTCTTCTTCGATCCGGATTTGCAGATCGACCGCATCGCGTTGTGCTTCCAAGCCGTGGCGTTCGAACGCGACGTTGCGAAACGCGCCGAGACGGCGCAAGTTCAATTGGCTCTCGAGAATCTTGCGGTCGCTGTACAGGTCGCCTTCTTTGATCGTCAATGCTTGTCGGATCGCGCGTTGGCTGGTGATGAAATCCCCGCTGATCGTGATGGCGCCGATATGGACGGGCATGCGTTCGTCGATGTGATAGTCAATATGAAGTTGTTCCGTGTTCCGGTCGAGCGTGACGACTTGTTCGACATGGGCGTGCGGATAGCCGTGGTCGTCAAAAAAAAGTGCGACGGACTGTGCGTCTTCCGCGAGCCGGCTGCGATCGGCGGGACGCGTGGGTCGCAGCTGCAAGCGTTCCAACAGCGCGTCGTGAGCCGCGTGGAAATTTCCGGTGAACGTCACGCGGCCGATCGTGTAGCGCGGACCTTCGGCGACCGGGATGTCGATATGAAACGAACGGTCGGCGTTGCGCAGCCGGATCTGTGGTTCGCCGAGTGTGGTATCGAGAAATCCCTCTCGATGGTAATAATCTTCAATCGCCGCGAGGTCTTCCCGCAGTAGTTCGCGATTGAGGGCGCCACGACTGAAAATAGAGAGCGGCTGGTTGAGCATTTGTTCGCGCAACGTGCCGCTGCCGCGCGCGTTGTTGCCGGCGAAGTCGATCCCCCAGATGGTGCGGCGCGGACCTTCGACGATATGAAACGTGACGCGTTCGTGGGTGGGATCGATCGCAGCGCGTTCCGCACGGATCATGACATCGGCGAATCCCCGTTCGACGTAACGGCGGGTGAGCGCGGCCACGCTCTGTTCGACTTCGAACGGGTCGAGACGGCCTTCGGTGAAGAAGGTCACGGTGCTCCGGAGCATGCTATCGGGCAGATGCGCGTTGCCGACAAAATTGACTGCGAGATGGGGGCCTTCGGTTACGCGCATCGTGACGTCCATGCGGCGCTGTTGTTGGTTGGGGGCGAGCTGCGTGACGCGCACACGCGCCTTTGGGTAGCCGCGGCGCTGATAGAGCCGCGCGAGACGACGCACGCCTTCTTTCATGCGGCGCGGAGAATAGTAGTCCCAAACAGAAAAGACGCTGTGGATCCTCCCGGCGGGGAGCAAGGTGTTGCCGTCGAGTTGGATGTTCCCCCACCGCAGCCCGTGGCCGCGGGCGATGGTAAACGTCACCACGACGCCTTGCGTGTACGGACGCCATTTGGTGCTACTAGTGATGGTGGTACCGAAATAGCCTTCGCGTTCGTAATATTCCTTGATCCGTGTGATTTGTTCGTCGAGCGTGGTTGGGTCGAATGGATCGCCGGGGCGGAGCGCAATATGACGGCGGATTTGGCGGTCAAGAAACGGAAACGTGCCGCTCAGCGCGATTTCTTCGATCAGCGCGCCCCCGCCGAAGGCGGGTCCGCCTTCGGCGGAGGCGGGGATGGAAGGGGCATCTGCGGCCGGTCCCGCATGTCCGGTCAACGCGATCAAAAGTAAGGCGAGGCAGAGCCAGACACGTTGCATTTACCGCTCCCGGAATCGAAACGACAATTTGCCGCCTACATGGCCCTTGGTGGATTGCGTCCCTTTGAGCAACAGAAAATCGGTGATCTGGTACGAGGCCTCGAGGCTTTGCTCCGCGGCGGTCTGCCCGACGCTGGTGACGAAGCCGACTTCGAGTCGGTCGCTGATCCGTTTGCCGATGTGGAGTCGGGTGAGATCCGTGGTGCCGACGGCGGATTCGAGACGGACGACGTCGAGCTTCGTATAGCGGGCCAGCGGACGAGCCAATATTTTGCCGAGTTGTTCAGCAAAGATCGTGGGACCGACTTTGGCGCCGAATGCGATGGTGCGGAGTTGGTCGCAAGTAGTGCCGTAGGCAATCAGACAGAGGACGTTCTTCCGATCCTCGCCGGGGATGGCGGCGAGATCGACATAGAGGTTGTTGATCGGGCCACGCAGCGTGACTTGGACTAAGTGTGTCCCGATCGATTCTTCGCCGCGGAATTCTACGAACGGTTCGGCGAACGGGGTGTGGAATTCGACGGTGCCGTTGACGACGGTGAATTCGAGTCCGAGATAGTGGATGCGGCCTTCAGTTGCCTCGATGTTCCCTTGGACTTGTGGGTTGGCGAGGGTGCCGCGGACGACTACATTGGCGCGCAGCGTGACGTCGGCGGCGTTGTTGCGGATGAAGAGATCGCCGCGACTATTCACGCGCAAGTCGAGTTTGACGTGGTCGTATCCCGCGTGTTCGCGACGGAGACGTTCGCGAGACGCGACCACGTCGCTGCGTCCGAATTCCTCGAGGAGGCGGAAGTCTTTCGTGTAACGGAGATCGACGATATTCAAATCGCCGCTGAGTGTGGTGTGGGCGTTGTCGCGACGCACCGCCATGTCGGTGTCGAATTCTGCGTGCCAGGCGCGGCCCGGCTCCGCGTAGGCCAGTCCGCGGCCGACGACGTGGAGATCGAAGCGGCGCGTGGTCCATTGTTGTTGCTCCAACCAGCCGTCGAGCGTGAACGGTCCGTCGCCGAACAACCCGCTGACGGTGTCGATCGTAATGCGACGCCCGTTAAAGTGGAGCGTGCCGAGCAGTTTCGTCCATTCCTGTTGCACGGCGCGGAGGATCATTTGATTACTCCGTAATTCCATCGTGCCGCTTAGCAACGGATCGGTTAGGTCGCCGCGGATGCCGAGATTCAGATCCAGCGGCCCTTCGGCCTCGCGGAAGGTGCCGGGGAGATAGGTTAGCCACGCGGCGTTGGCGGTGCCGACGGCGCGTAAATCCCAGGCGCCGCTGCGGCCGTGGCCGCGGATTGTGGTGGTGTCATGCGGCGCCGGTCCGCCGTGGATGCGGATTTCATGGACGATCCAGTGCGCGGTTGGACTTTGATATTCGAGGTCGAGCGTCGTGTCGGCACGCGGATGTCCACGCAGATGAAAGCCGTGGCCGAGCGTGACAGTCATCGGCTGCGGGAAGTCGAACGTCGGAAGCGTCGGGACTTCGACGGTTGTGGGTTGAAACGTGAGCGTCTTTCCGTTCCAGCGGAATTTCGCGTGGACGCGGTCCAACGGGACGATTTGCAATGCGCCTGCAGTGATTTCGAACGTGCCGTTGCCGTGCGGATTCGATGTTTCGCCGCCGAGCGTCAGATGTCCCGAGCCGACGCCGCGCAACGCAATCAGTTGGAATGACGGGTCCAAATGATGTTGCCGGATATCGGCATCGAGACGCATCGTGGCCTGGCGATAGCCGGATGGCAGGCGGTTGCCGTAACGAATGTCGAGTGCCAACGTGCCGGTGCGCGCGCCATGTTGCAATAATTCGCCGGTGAGTTCGAGGCGTGGATACGTCAAATGGAGTTTGGTCCGCGCGGTTTCGATTTCGATTCCTTGATAGCTGCCGCCGCCGGTGGTTTCTGCGTCGAGGGTCAGCAAATAGTCGCGCGCCCAACCGCGGAAGCGGCCGTCGCAATTCGCCAGCCCGCGGGCCGGATGGAAGTCGATGTTGCGGAACCGGCCGAAGACGCCGATCAGCGGGATCGCGCGTCCGTGAAATTCAATGTCGACGAGTCGGTTCCGCGCGCTGACGGATCCGCTCACCGAGGCTTCGCCGTCGCCGACGCGCAGCCGGCCGGCGCGGATTTGCATCGTGCCGTCGTGCCATGCGCTATCGACCGTGAGATGCGCAGGGAGATCCGTGATCGTGGCCGGGACGTGGGTTACGTCGACCTTCAGCTCGCCTTGCAAATTGGTCGGGTCGAACGATTTGCCCTTCCACTGGATGCGGCCTTGTAATGTGCCTGCGGTCTGGAGAAACGAGGTGGCGGGGAGCAAGTCGGGGATCGGCATCGGTTCCGGCCATTCCAGCGTGAGGCGGGATCGCTTGGTGGCCAGCGTGATCGACCCATCGCCGCGCAACGTGCGGCCGCCGATCGTGGCTTGGAGGGATTTCAGACGCACTTTTGTATTGCGGAGCGTCGCATCGGCCGCGAATGAGTCGACGACCAAATGTTTCCAACTGAATTGCGTGACGTGCAATGCGCCGTGCAGATCGTTGAGGTACGGCGCGGCGCGGAACCAATGGCTCGGATCGGTAACGCCATCCAGCGTGAGTTGATCGGCGTGCAACGGCGGTCGGTCCGGTTGATTGACGTCGATTTGCTGTAATTGCACCGTGAGTGCCACTTTGCGCAACAGATGCGGGATGAACGAGAACTCGGTGCGCGCGACGCCGATACTGCGGCCGTGGGGGAGTGTGAGGAGCAGGTCATGAATGGCCGCGTGCGTGATCTCCACGTTGCGGAGCAGCAGCAGCGTGCGGAGTTTGATCGGGCGCCGTGCGGTCGTGGCGGGCGGCATTTGCTCCAGAAAGAGGCGCGGCTGACTGACGGTGAGTTCCGTCAGCCGCAACGTGCCGCGCAGCAGGCTCCAGGGGCGATACGCGAACGTGATGCGTTCGGTGGAAAAATGGTGTCCGTTCGGATGGTGCGTGAGTTGCAAACGGTCGATGGTCACGGTCGAGTGGCGCAAGTCCCAATGCCAGCCATTGGATTGGATTTCCCACTTGGTAAAGGCCGTGATGGCGCGCAACAGCAGACGCTGCGCGGCCGGATGGTTCAACGCCGCCACGGCGATCCACGGCGCGGCGACGGCGCTGGTGAGGAGCAACCAGACCACGAGGCGTCGTCGTAGACCGGCCCGAAACCGCGATGTCGTTCGTGCATGCACGGCGCGAACTTAGCGCAGAAACAACGGGCGGTGCAATTACTGAAAAGCGGTGACTAGTGGCTGAGGGAGGTGACTGGTGGCTCGTGGCTGGTGACTGGTAACAACGCGCACCGTGCGGGCCGTTCCCCAGTCACCAGCCACTAGTCACCAGTCACCTTTTTCCGCGTTATCTTTTCCACCAATTGTAGGCCGAGGTTGTCGAAGCTGCCGTTCGACATCGTGACGATGACGTCGCCCGGTGCGATGCTGCGCATCAGGTACTCTAGGATGAACGGTGTCTTGGCGAAATAATGCGCCTCGATGTGGCGGGCGCAAAGATCCCGCGCCAACGCCTCGGGGTCGAGCCGTTCGGCCTCTGGGATGCGGTCCAGTTTGTGGACGGAGGCCAACAGCACGTGCGTGGCCGGCGCGAAGGCGGTGAGATACGCGTCGTGAAAAAGTTTCCGCCCGCTGGTGTTGGAGCGCGGCTCGAACGCAACGATTAAGCGTCGTCCGGGGTATTTTTGTTTCAATGCGTCGAGCGTTTCGCGAATCGCGGTGGGATGATGTGCGAAGTCGTCGATGACCGTGACGCCGTGGACTTTGGCGAGCACTTCCTGGCGCCGCTTCACGCCTTGGAACGTCGGCAGTCCCTGTTGCAGCGCCGTGGCGGAGACGCCGATCGCACGCAGCATTGCCAACACGCCGACCGTGTTTTGCAAGTTGTGCCAGCCGACGAGCGGCGAATGAAACGGCAACGCGGCGCCGTCGGAGTCTTGCAGTGTGAAATGCGTGCCGTCCGGGCCCATCGTGACCGCAGTGGCTTGCACTGTGGCCGTGGTGCCGGGACGCGCGGCGTACGTGATGACGCGGCACGCGGCGTGATGCAGTAGTTCCAGCACCGTGCCGCTCTCCGCACAGGCGGCGAGCACCGCATGGGCCGGGAGGCGGCGCAAGAATTCGGCGAAGGCGTGTTTCACGGCGGCGAGGTCGGCGTAAATATCGGCGTGGTCGAATTCCACCGGGCCAAGCAAGGCCGCTTGCGCCGGGTAGTGCCAAATTTTCGGCGTCTTGTCGAAAAACGCGGAGTCGTATTCATCGCCCTCAAGGACGAGTTCGCGGCCGGCCCCCAATCGATAGCTGACACCGAAGTTGCGCGGGATGCCGCCAACCAGGAAACTCGGGTCGCGGCCGGCGGCGTGCAACAACCAGGCGGCGAGACTGGTGCTCGTGGTCTTGCCGTGCGTGCCGGCGATCACGAGTGGGAAGCGATCGGGGCAGAGCAGCGTGGCGATGGTTTGCGGCATCGAGCGATACGGGATGCCGCGTTGCATGGCCGCTTGCGCCTCGGTATTCTCTTTCGTGCAGACGTTGCCGATCACGACCAGATCGGGGCGTGGCGTGAGGTGGTCGGCGGAGAATCCATCCAACACCGGAATGGCCTCCGCCGCCAACATCGTACTCATCGGCGGATAGATCTGTTGGTCCGATCCGGTCACTTGATAGCCGGCCGCGCGACACAGCCCCGCCAACGAGGCCATACCGGTGCCCGCAATTCCGATAAAATGGACGTGTTGCATCGCCCGCGGGCATGCCACAATCGCCCACCCCACGGCTAGATAAAAAGTGGAGACTGTACAAGCGATGACCGGGTGAAACCGCTTGCCCCCCGACTCGATCGTTTGCTACGCCGTTGGGGATGCGGCGCATCGGTGTTTTTTGTGGGTCGAGTATGGGGAATGGCGCCCACTTTGGTGCGGCGGCGGATGCAGTGGCCGTGGCATTGGTCGCGCACGACTTGGAACTCGTGTATGGCGGTGCCCATGTTGGTCTGATGGGGCGGATCGCGGATGAGGTGTTGGCGCGGGGCGGGCGAGTGATTGGCGTGATCCCGCAGTCAATGGTCGAGGCGGAGGTTGCGCATTCCGGTCTTTCACAATTGCATATCGTCGCGACGATGGCCGAACGCAAACAGCAGATGGCTGACTTATCGGATGGGTTTATCGCCCTCCCGGGGGGGATGGGGACGCTCGAAGAGATCACGGAAATGCTGACGCTGACCCAATTGCACTATCAGGACAAGCCGTGCGGCTTTATCAATGTCGCTGGCTATTACGATCATCTGTTCGCATTTCTCGAACACGCCGTCGACGCCGGATTCTTGCATCCGGCCCATCATCGAATGATCTGCGTTGCACAATCCGCCGAGGAATTACTTGCACAGTTTCGCCGCTTTCAGTCGCCGTCGGTCAGGAAATGGCCGGATCACTCCTGACCCGATCAGGAAATCACCGAAGAAGCTTCCGGTTCGCCGCTCTCTACGCGCAAGCCGGTCTTTTGTTGCAACGTCTGGAGGATTTCGTTGGGGTTCACAAAATGGTTCAGCGAGAGTTTGGTGGTGCGGCCGTCGTGGTCGATCGCGAGCGGGATTACGGTGGCGATCGTGGTGGGCGCGCTGTTGATGCGGTAGCCGGTGCGGACGATCGGGAGAATCCGGAGTTTCGTGATGCTCTGCCACGGGATCTCTTTCGTGGTGAGCATTTTATAGATGAAGCGGTCGGGTTCGATCCGGATCTGCGCGGTGTTCGCCATATACAGGAACAGAAAACCGATCGGGGCGAGGATGACCGAGAGGAAGCAAATCACCCCGGCGATGTAAAAGAGGGCCTTACTGGCAAACGGATAGATCATGAACACCCCATGCTGTTGCCGCAATTCAGACAACGATAGCAGCTGCCGTTGCGGACCGTGACGTGGCCGCACTGGTCACAGAACGGGGCGTCGCCCATCATCGTGGAGAGGTGTTCGCTGACGACCGCGCCTGCGGCGATGGTTTGCAGACCTTCGGCGCCGGTCCCGACGGATGCGGATCGTTTGACGACGATGACGGCGGGGAGATCCGTGGTGTCTGGTTTCGCAGCCAACGGTGCAACGGGCGCTTTGCCGTGACCGTTGCGTTCCTTCGCGCTGTTGGCGACGAGCTGCCCGCCTTGTTGGGCGAATTGGCGGGTGACGCCGGGATCGATCGTGGTTGTCGCGGTGCTTTGCGGAGTCGTGGTAACAGGTGCCGACTCGGACGCGGTTCCCACTGGGGCCTGGTCGATCGCGCTGGTGATCAGCTCCGGTTTGACTTGCACCAGGTCGGTGCGGCCCAAATATTCCATTGCCAAGACGCGGAACAGGTAATCCATCGGCGAGGTGGCGAACTTGATATTCGGATGGTCGCTGGGACCGGCCGGGTCGAAGCGGGTGAACGTGAACATATTGACGTATTCTTCCAACGGGACACCGTATTGCAATCCCAGCGAGACCGCGATCGCGAAGCAGTTCATGATGCTCCGATACGTGGCGCCCTCTTTGTGCATGTCGATGAAAATTTCACCCAACATGCCATCGTCGTATTCGCCGGTGCGGAGATAGATCTTGTGACCGCCGACGCGGGCCTCTTGGGTAAACCCGCGCCGCTTGCCTGGGAGGCGATGCCGTTGCAGTCCCTTGGTCGGGTTGCCGGGCGCTGCTGTCGGTGCGGCGGAGGCCGCGACGCGTGGCAGTGGCGCGTCGGTCGTGGCGCCGTCGGTCTTAGATTTTTTCTCCGTGGTTTTGGCTTCATCGTCGGAGCGGCTGGAAAGCGGCTGCGCCATTTTTGAACCATCGCGATACAGCGCCACGGCCTTCAGGCCGGCGCGCCACGATTCGACATAGAGTTGCTCGATCTCTGCGACTGTGGTTTCTTGCGGGACGTTGATCGTTTTAGAGATTGCTCCGGAGACGAACGGCTGGGCCGCGGCCATCATCGAGATATGGGCCATCGGTTGCAGGAATCGTCGGCCTTCTTTGCCGCATTGGTTCGCGCAGTCGAAGACGGGGAGATGTTCCGTCTTCAGATGCGGGGCCCCTTCAATCGTCATCGTGCCGCAGATATGCCGATTGGCGCGCTCGATCTGCGCCGCGTTGAAGCCGAGGGCCTCGAGGGTGTTGGGGCCAGTCTCGCCGAGCACGTGTTTGTTGAACGCGAAGCGGAGGTCGAAGACGCCAGGGAGCGCGGCCTCGATCCGGCTGAGTTGCTCGTCGGTGATGCCGCGCGTCCGCAGGGTCTCCGGATTGATTTCCGGTGCGCCGACCAATGTGGAGGTCCCTTTCACATGGGTGACGATCTCTTGCACTTGCGCATCGTTATAACCGAGGCGTTTCAGCGCCATTGGGATCGATTGATTGATGATCTTGAAATAGCCGCCGCCGGCGAGCTTCTTGAACTTGACCAACGCAAAGTCGGGTTCGATCCCGGTGGTGTCGCAATCCATCAGCAGCCCGATGGTGCCGGTCGGTGCGATCACGGTTGCTTGCGCGTTGCGATAGCCGTGTTGTTTGCCGAGTCGCAGTGCCAAGTCCCAATCTTCGTGCGCAGCCTGCAACAAATCGTCGGGACACACCGTCGTGGCGATTTGGTATGCTGCGTCGCGATGCATGGCGATCACATCGAGCATCGCGTCGCGATTCTTCGCGAAGCCGTTGAACGGGCCTTTCACCGCGGCCATCTCCGCCGAGACCGCGTAGGCCTGGCCGGTGAGGATTGCGGTCAGCGCAGCGCAAATGGCACGGCCTTGGTCGGAGTCGTACGGGATGCCTTGGACCATCAGCAACGTCCCGAGATTGGCGTAGCCGAGGCCCAGTGGTCGATAGTCGTGGCTGTTCTGGCCGATCGTCTTGGTCGGATAGCTGGCGAAGTCGACTAAAATTTCTTGGCCGATGAAAAAGACACGCGCGGCGTGTCGATACCCTTCGATGTCGAAATGGCCGGTCTCGGTGTCATAGAACTTCATTAAATTCAGGCTCGCCAGATTGCAGGCCGAGTCGTCGAGGAACATATATTCGGAGCACGGATTGCTGCCGCGAATCCGATCGGTGGTCTTGCATGTGTGCCACTTATTAATGGTGCTATCGAACTGGACGCCCGGATCGGCACAGCTCCACGCCGCCGCAGCGATTTCCTGCATCACACCTTTGGCAGGCAACGTCTCGCAGACCTCGCCGGTGGTGCGCATCCGGGTTTGCCACTCTTTTCCGTTCAGATAGGCCTCCATGAAGGAGTCGGGGATGCGGACCGAGTTGTTCGAATTTTGTCCCGAGACGGTGCGATACGCCTCGCCGTTGAAGTCGTTGGAGAATCCGGCCTCAATCAACGCGCGGACCTTTTTTTCTTCCCGCGCCTTCCACTTGATGAAGTCGACGATCTCCGGATGGTCCATGTCAAGGCAGACCATCTTGGCCGCACGCCGCGTGGTCCCGCCCGATTTGGTGGCGCCGGCGCCTTTGTCGAGCACTTCGAGGAAACTCATCAGGCCGGACGACGTCCCGCCGCCGGAAAGTCGTTCTTGTTTGCCGCGCAAGGCGGAAAAATTGGTCCCGGTTCCGGAGCCGTATTTAAAGAGCCGGGCTTCGTTGCGCGCCAAGTCGAAGATGCTCATCAGGTCGTCTTGGACGTTTTGGATGAAGCACGCGGAACTTTGCGGGTGTTCGTAGGCGTTCGGGGTCTCTTCGATCCGATCGGTGGCCGGATTCCAGGCCCAATTGCCGCCGCTTCCTTCGATCCCGTATTCATGAAACAGGCCGACGTTGAACCAGACCGGCGAATTGAACGCACCGTATTGGTGGATCATATAATACGCAAGTTCCGCTTCGAAGGCGTCGGCGTCTTCAGTCGTGGCAAAATAACCGCCCAACGCCTCGCCGGCCTTGCGGATGCCGTGTGCGATGCGATGGATTACTTCGCGCGCCGAGGTCTCGTGCCCTTTGCCCGGGACGCCACGTTTCCGAAAATATTTCGAGACGATGATATCGGTGGCCAATTGGCTCCACGACGCGGGGACCTCGACCGCCTCCATTGCGAACACGGTTGAGCCGTCCGGATTGGTGATCATCGAGCGGCGCTTGGTGTTGTCGACCTGGTCGAGGGGATTGATCCCGGTGGTGGTGTGGCGCCGTGCGATACGAAGACCCCGCGTGGTCGCAGTCGATTTGCTGGTCATATAGATAATCCCCCTGTTTGAGGTGGCTGGGGACTCGTGGCCCGCGACCGAACCAAGCCTCCAGTCACCATTTCCCCCTAAGCCACTATATATCGTATGCGGGACGGATTGTAGCCACGATATATGGTGTGTCAAGGGGGTTGGGGCTGGGGAGGGGGCTGGTGACTGGGGGCTGGTGGCCGGGACGGAGTGAAAGGTCGTGGCTGGGGATAAGACCGTCGTTGTCCACACTCCAATCGCACAATGATTGCTAAGCGGGACGACCTCGGCTATGAGCCCGAAACCGTTTGCCATCTTTGGAGCGCATCATGGGTGTTCCGTGTTTGTCCACAACGTTCTCCCCGAATGATCCCCAGGCTATCCCCAGCTATCGGTATCTGTTGGGGCACTATGGTGAGCTGACGTTGCGCGGAAAAAATCGTCACCGCTTCGAGAGTCGCTTGGTCGAGTTGTTGAGCGCTCGGCTGCGTCCGTTCGGTGATCACGAGGTTCGAAGGCTCCCTGGCCGCTTCTTTATTGAATTTGCCGTCGAACAACCGTGGAATCGCTTGTCAGAAACAGCAAAGAAGGTGTTCGGCCTCTCGAATGCTTATGGTGTGTGGCGCGTAGCTCCCAGCCTCGATGCGGTGCATGCACTGCTGCCGTCCGTGCTGCAGGGGCGCACATTTGGCTCTTTTGCCGTCCGTTGCCGGCGGGGCGAGAAGCAATTCCCGTATTCCTCGCAGCAAGTGGGGGAGATCATCGGGCGCGCAGTCCAGGAGCGCACCGGGGCGCGGGTCGACTTGGAACATCCGGAGTTTACACTCTGGATCGAGGTGATGAGTCGGCATCTGTTCGTCGGCGCCGATCGTGTCGAAGGGCCGCGCGGGTTGCCGCTGGGGATGAGCGGGACGGTGGCGGTGTTCCTCTCCGGCGGGATCGATTCGCCGGTGGCGGCGTGGCGGATGATGCGGCGCGGCTGCGAGACGGTCGCGTTCCATTTCCATAGCGCGCCGTTTACCACCGCCGCCTCGCAAGAAAAAGTGCTCGATTTGGCGCAACGCCTGGCCGCGTGGCATGGACCGCTGCGCATCGGTCTGATCCCGTTTGCCCCGTTGCAGCAGCAAGTCGTGCTCCATGCCCCGGCCGAATTGCGGATCATCCTCTATCGACGTTTGATGCTCCGGATCGCGGCCGAATTGGCGCGCGAGGTCGGCGCAACAGCCCTCGTCACTGGCGATGCGCTGGGCCAAGTGGCTTCGCAAACACTTTCCAATCTCAGCACGATCGAGGCCGCGTCGCCGCTGCCGGTGCTGCGCCCGTTAGTGGGGATGGACAAAGAAGAGATCACCGCCACCGCGCGCCAGATCGGGACCTACGAGACGTCGATCGAGCCGCATCAAGATTGCTGCAATTTCCTGGAACCGCGCCATCCGGCCACCAGCAGTCGCTTGGCGACCGTGGAACGCGCTGAAGCCGCGCTGGATCTCACGGCGCTGGTCCGCCAAGGCGTCGCCGCAGTCGAATGGCGGGTTGTCGAGGCGTGAGCGCACTAGTTCACAGTCCATCAACTCTGTGCTATGCGGCCGGTTCAATCGAGGACTTCGTACGCCTATGCGTCTCTCCAGTTTGCTGCTCGTCGCGCTCGTTGTCTCGGCCAATCTACTGCTCTGGATCGGAGTCAATAAACCCTATTCCACCGTCGAGTCGCGCTATCCGGTGGAATCGATTTCCGTCAATCCGTACCATGCCGATCAAAGTCCATTCGAAGGCCACACCTTTACTGCAGACGCGTTGACGGCGGATCTGGCGCGTTTGGCGGAAAAAACGAAAGTCGTCCGTCTGTATAGCGCCACCCGCGGCTTGGAACAGGTGCCGACATTGGCCGACCAATACCGATTGGGGGTCATTGCGACGGCGTATTTGGGAGACAATCCGGAAGAAAATCGCCGCGAAGTCGAGAGCGTCATTCAGATGGCCGGACGGCATCGCAATGTCCAACGAGTGATGATCGGCAACGAGACGCAATTGCATCAGACCGTGCCGTTGGGCGAGTTGCGCGGCTATTTGCAAGAGGCGCGGACGCGGCTGCGGACACCGGTTTCCACGGCGGAACCGTGGGATTATTGGCTGAATCATCCGGAGATGGCTGACGACGTCGATTACTTGGCGGTCCACATCCTGCCGTATTGGGTCGGGGTGCCGGCCGCGGAGGCGGTCACGTATATCGTCGATCACTATCAGGTGGTGCGGCAGGCCTTTCCGAAGAAAAAGGTGTTCGTGGCCGAAGTCGGCTGGCCGAGCGACGGCCCGCAGCGTGGCGCTGCGGTCGCGAGCCAAGTGAACCAAGCGGAATTCGTGCGCCAATTCGTGCAACGCGCGGCGGCCGAGAAGATGCCGTACAATTTATTCGAGGCGTTCGATCAGCCGTGGAAGAGCCGGCTGGAAGGCGAGGTCGGCGAACATTGGGGAATCATGGATGCGGAGCGACGCGACAAATTCCCGCTCCAAGGGCCGGTGCTGGAAGATCCGAACTGGAAATATTGGATGGCGATGTCGACATTGCTCGGGTTGCTGTCCGCCGCGTTTTTTCTGTTGCGTCGTCCGGGATTGCGCTTGGGCGGGCGATATTTTTCAGTCGTGATTTTTCAAGTCTTGGCCGCCTTCGCGACCCAACTCGCCCGCGAGGCGACCGACCGCTATATGTCGCCGGGCGACATCGTTTTTTGGGGCATCATGTTGAGCGCGCAGGCGTTGCTGGCCATCATCTTGATTACCGACACCGTAGAGATTGCCGAAGTGGTCGGCGATGCACGCTTGCGCAATCGCTATCTCCCGCATGAAGGACCTCTGCACGATGCGCCGCGCGTGTCGATTCATGTCGCTTGTTACAACGAACCGCCCGCGCTGATGCGTGCGACGCTCGAGAGTTTGGCGCACCTCGACTACCCGAATTTCGAAGTGATCGTGGTCGACAACAATACGCGCGATGCGGCCGTTTGGGAACCGGTGGCGCGGCACTGCACCGCGTTGGGTCCGCAGTTTCGGTTCTTTCATCTGCCGCAATGCCCCGGCTTCAAGGCCGGCGCGCTGAACTTCGCGCGGCAGCAGACCGACCCGGCCGCGCGGATCGTCGGCGTGATCGACGCCGATTACGTCGTCGAGCCCGGGTGGTTGCGCGCCACAGTTCCGTATTTTCAAGATCCGGCGGTCGGTTTGGTCCAGGCGCCGCAGGAGCATCGCGGCTTCGACGCCCATGTCTTCCAACGAATGGAAAACGACGAGTACGCGGGCTTCTTTCGGATCGGGATGGTGCAGCGGAATGAAGATAACGCGATCATCCAGCACGGCACGATGACGCTGATCGATCGCGCGACGCTGGACCAGCTCGGCGGCTGGGCGGAGTGGTGCATTTGCGAAGACGCGGAGTTGGGGCTCCGCATCTTGGCCGCGGGGCGTCGGGCCGTGTACGTGAATCATCCGTTCGGTCACGGCTTGGTGCCGGATTCCTACGAGGCCTATGCCAAACAGCGGTTCCGCTGGGCCTATGGTGCGATGCGGATCATGCGGCGGCATTGGGCGTCTTTGCTGGGGTTGCGGCGGGGCTTAAGCCGCGCCCAGCGCTATCATTATATTAAGGGTTGGTTGCCGTGGTTCGGCGATGCGCTGCATCTGCTGTTTTCCCTCACCGCGTTGGGCTGGAGCGCCGTCTTGATCGCGGATCCGCTGCATACCGATTTCCCGGAACCGATTTTCGTCTATCCGGCGCTGTTGCTGGTCGTTGTCCGGATCGTCGGCACGCTGTGGACCTATGCCGCGCGGGTGCGGATCGGGCGGCGGCGCACGCTGCTCGCGTTGATCGCCGGCGGTTCACTGACGCACAAGATCGCGAAGGCGGTCTGGCAGGGACTACTGGGGATCCGTCGTCCGTTTTATCGCACTCCGAAACTGGCGGCGGCTACGCCACTGCTGCGCAGTCTGCTGCACGTGCGCGAGGAGCTGGGATTGACACTGCTCCTCGGTCTTGCGGCGTACGGGATCGTGCGCGTCTTCGGCACGGTGAACGATCAAGCGGTGATTTGGGTCGCGGCGATCACTGTGCAATCCTTTCCCTATTTGGCCGCGTTGGTCGCCGCCGTGATCGGGAGTCGTGTGGCAGGGAATGGAAACGGCGTGGCGTAGCGGGCACTGCGTTAAGACGCTTGTTGCTGCTCCACCCCGCTGTTACGGAGAATAATTGTTCCCTCCGGATGGTATTGCCGCAGTGTGGTGACGATGAGATCGCGCCCTTGAGCGCGATGCGTGCCGGGGATGATTTCTTTGGCGAGCAACTCCTTCAAAACGTTTCCTAAGAACGGTAACGCGCGGACTCCGATCGAACAGAGAGCTCCGATGAAGACGACGCTGACAATCGGATCCGGCGCATAGAAGACGGTCCGTGCACCCTTTTCGAGCGCTTTTTGGAACAACAACGCCGTCGTTGTTTCCGTGAGTTGTACTCCGGTCGGAATCTGCGGCTCGGCACTTCCGGGGCGCAGCATGTTGGTGCGCCAAAATTGGCGCGCCGCCGCGGAACTCACTAACGGCCATCGTGCCGCGGCCACGAGGCGCAGCAATCGATCAGGCACCTTTTGCGCCGCAACGCCGGCGGTCCGCAATCGCACAAAGAATTTGGCCACCGCATATTGACTGCGTCTCGCCATCTTGGATGATGCGGTTTGCAATGGACTACTGGGACTGATTGCACTCATAACCACCTCACAATGACGACACGGCAGGTGGTTCCTGTCGAGCGCCGCCCTTCTATCACTCCTGTATCGGCCGGGCTACGAAGAAGTTGCGTCGAATAATTGGCGGTGTATCACTGCGGTAGAACAGCTGGATATTGCTCTTGTAAAGGCGTGTTTCAAAATATTGCATAGCCATACTGCGCGGTCCCACGATCATTGCTGACGACGTGGGCCGGGAGGCTGGACCCGGTACACCCAGTTGCCAATGGAACGCGGTGCTCCTGCTCGTCGCACCGCGGACATTACTACCGCGGGCGATGGCTCCGCTGTCGCTCCGCCGCCCATGCTCACTATCGCGGCGCCGCAAGCCGACCGACCGGCTTTGCCGGCGGTCGGCGCGGGGGGATGGGGGGTATTGCGCGGCGGTGTCGCGCAGGCCCCCCATTGCATGACACGTCGCGCGCTCACCCTCGCCGTTTTCGACTTTAGATTTCGCAAGGAGAAAACAGCTCCGAGAGCCCCCGGGTGTACCGGGTCCAGCCTCCCGGCGTGTGACCAGCACACGCGGTGAGGTGCAGTATTCTCTATTAATCAGCCCAACCGTTTACATTGGTGCTGTTGAAGTCACACCTTATGGGGGCGGGTTTGCAACAATTGTTGCACGTCTACGGGTGACCGGGAGCAGAACCCGTATTCCGTAAATAAATTTTTGCAAACATGCTCTATAGCTTCCGCTTCAATGCATCGAGCGTGCGGCCGGTTTGGTCCTTCCATGTTGTCCAACCGTTCGAGCGCATGCCGAACACGATGCTGGAGGCTGTGCTGGGGCGATTTTCGTTGTCGAGTTGATAGCGGCCCGCTGTATCGCAGGCCGCGAGACAATGGGATTCCAAGAACTTGATGTGGACTTTGTTGAGACCTCGAGTCTTGGATGTTACTGTGATCCCTGTTTGCCAAAAATCCTTCGGATGGTTGTGTTCTTTGATGCGCGTGCAACAGTCTTCTGCTTCACTCCACTGTGCAATAGTCTCAATTTTGGAACGCGGCATTGCGATGGCTTGGATCGTCCGATTCCGCACCTCAGCCACCCGCACCCCTCGCGGTTCTCCTTCGGGTAAGAAGATTTGTATCGTCTTCGGTGTAAGTGCCATAGTGCTGATTCTCCTTTGCTGCAGCCAAAGTGGCTACTCAGTACCCCAAGAACTGAGTACGCGCAAATAGTGGCACGAGGAGTGGGAGTATAGTCCATCTGGCATGTACGAGCGGCGGTCAGGCACGGGGGCCGGGGGACCCAGGGGCTCTCGGAGCCGTTTTCTCCATGCGCGATTTAACGATGAAAACGGCGAGGGCGAGCGGCGACTTGCCTCGATGGCAAGTCGACCGCGTACCCTGGGTCCCCCGGCCCCCGCGCCTGACCCCACGTGGTCGAGAGCAAACCGGCGCGGCCGTTTCAACGTGCTTGGTGAGACAGGATTGCATCGGTGTTGTTGGCTGTGTTACCAGCCGCGCGATGATGGAACCGGCACTCAGTGAAGCGTATGCGGCGACGCGGCGGATTACGTACGGGCATTATGAAAATTTCCCGGTCGCGTCGTGGCTCGTGCCGAAGCGCTTGCGGCAGCATGTGTGTAACATTTACGCGTTTGCCCGCACCGCCGACGATTTCGCCGACGAGCCGCTGTTTGCCGGCGAGCGGATGGAACGCTTGGCGACGTGGCGCCAGTGGCTGCTGGCGTGTGCCGCGCGCGCGCATGGGTTGCCGCTGCCGGAGATGGTGGCGCAACGGTCTCCCACCGAGTCCGAACTGCGGATCTTTACTGCGTTGGAGTCTACGTTCCGAGAATGCCAATTGCCGGTGCAACTCTGCGACGACTTGCTGACGGCGTACATGATCGACGTAAAGAAATCGCGCTACGCCACGTTCGGCGAAGTGATGCACTATTGTCGCCACTCCGCCAATCCGGTCGGGCGCTTGATTCTGCACCTGTTCGGTTATGGAAACGAATCATGGATGCGGCTCTCCGATCAGATCTGTACCGCGCTGCAATTGGCGAATTTTTGGCAAGACGTGGCGATCGACTTGCAAAAAGATCGTATCTATCTGCCGCAGGACGAGATGCGGCAATACGGTGTGACCGACGCGGATCTGGCGGCGCATCGCGATTCGCCGGCCGTGCGCGCATTGATCCGCTTCCAAGTCGAACGCACGCGCCAACTCTTCACGGCCGGCCGGGACTTGTGCACGTTGGCGCCGCACCCACGGCTGCGTTGGGAGCTGAAACTCACGTGGCTCGGCGGGATGCGGATCCTGGAGCGGATCGAACAGCAGGGATGCAATCCCTTCCGTCGGCCGCAATTGCGCGCCACCGATTGGGCCCGCCTCGCGTGGCGCGCATGGCGGTGGTAGATTGTTCTAGGTTCGGAGTTTTGGAATCATGGCGTGGATTGACAATTCGATGGGTGCCTGCCAGATCTCATCCCCTATGCAAGCGGCGGAGCAATATTGCCAACGGATCGTGCAAGGCGCGGGGTCCAATTTTGCTGCGGCGTTTCGGTTCCTCGATCGCCCGCAACGGCGCGCGATGCGGGCACTGTACGCCTTTTGTCGCGTGGTGGATGACGTTGTCGATAGCGACTTCGACGCCGCGGCGAAACGCGAACAGATTGCCGCGTGGCGCGACCACTTGGCCCCGGCGGTGTGGGCGCAGTCGGACCATCCGCTGCTGGTGGAACTGCGCGAGAGCGTCGCGGCGTTCGATATCCCAATGCAATATCTCCGCGACTTAGTCGACGGCGTCGCGCGCGACATTGCGCCCGCGCCGTATCCCGATTGGGCGGCGTTGGAACAGTACTGTTATGGCGTGGCCGGCACGGTCGGCCTCTCGTGTCTGCGCATCTTCCGCGTGCCGGAATCCGAGACCACGCGGACGGCCGGACTCGCATTAGCCAACGCGTTTCAATTGACGAATATCCTCCGCGATGTCCGTAGCGACGGTGCGATCGGACGCGTCTATTTGCCGGAGTCGGAATTGCGGGCGTGCGGCGTCACGGCCGCGGAACTGTGTGCCGCGAGCACGCCGGCCGCGGACGATCCGCGGCTGCGCATGCTCATCACGCGCGGCGGGGAACGGGCCGAGGCGTATTTCGCGGACGCGTGGCGCGGATTTCCCCGCACCGAGGCGGAGCGGTTGCGGTCGGCGCTGCTGATGTCCGATTATTATTATGCCATCTTGCAACGGATTCGCGCCCACCCGGAGCGGGTGTGGACACGGCGCGTCCGACTGACCACAGGGACAAAATTGTGGCTCTTCCTCAGGCGATCATTCTCGGCGGCGGCGTGGCCGGCCTCGCCGCCGCTGTCGAACTGACCGAACGCGGCTGGCCGGTCACATTGCTGGAACAACGCTCGTTTTGTGGCGGGCGCGCCTATTCCTTTCGCGAACCGGTTACCGGCGACGTGATCGACAACGGCCAACATGTGATGATGGGGTGTTACCGCGCGACGTTCCGCTATTTATCCCAAATCGGCGCTGCGGACGGCGTGACGATCGAACCACGATTGACCGTGTGGTTTGCGGCCGCGGATGGTGTGCTGCATGCGCTCGATTGTCCGGCATGGTCGGCGCCGTGGCATCTCGTCGCGGGATTGGCGCGGTTGCGCGGTTTTGGACTCGGCAATCTCTGGCGCTTGCGTAAAGGACTGCGGCAACTGCGCGAGTACGATACCGCCGCGTACGCGATGCTGGATCAATGGAGCGTCGCGGAGTGGTTGGCCCAGTTGGGACAAGATGCGCGTGCCAGCGCGGCGTTATGGACCCCATTGACGTTAGCCGTGATGAATGAAATTCCGGAACGCGCGTCGGCAGCGGCGTTTACGCGCATGTTGCATGAAGGCACGCTTCATCAAGATGTCCCGCTGGGACTCGCCGTGCCGCGCCGCAGTCTCAGTGCATTGTTGGTCGATCCGGCCGTCGCCACGATTCAGGCTCGCGGTGCGGAGGTGCGCTGCTCGACTGTCGTCGAGCAACTCGTGCTGGACGGCACGCGGGTGCGGAGTGTGCGGTGTCGCAACGGCGCGACGTTGGAAGGCGATGTGATCATCAGCACGCTGCCGCCGCGCGAGTTGCAGCGGTTGCTCGCCGCCAGTGGTGTCAGCGGCGATCCCTACTTGGCCCCGTTGCAGGGTTGGGAGTCGGTGCCGATCTGTTCCGTCCATCTGTGGTACGATCGCCCGGTGTTGCCGCAGCCGATGGTGGGCTTGCTCGAGGCCCCATTCCACTGGGCATTCGACACGGCGCGGCTCCGAGCCACGACAGATTACAGCGGTCCACGTGGGCACTGGTGTGTGGCGTTGGTGAGTAGCGCGTGCCGGGACTTGGTTGCCGCGTCGCGGACTGAAGTCGTCGCTGCGGCGGACGCGGTCATGCAACGCCACTTCCCGTTGGCGCGCGAGGCGAAAGTCCAGCATGTGCAAATGACGAAGGAACTCCACGCAACAGTCGCCGTGACAAAAGGCAGCGCGGCGCGGCGGCTCCCCACCGTCACGCCGTGGTCGAATCTGTTCCTGGCCGGCGATTGGACGCAGACGGAGCTCCCCGCGACGATCGAAGGCGCGATTCGCAGCGGAGTGGCTGCCGCTGCGGCCGCAATGCAGCCGGCCCAGCCGGTGGATCTGCCGACGCCGATGAATTTAGTGTATTCGCGCGGATGAATCTTGTAAGTACACGCCCCTCATGACCACACGTCGCACCAAAATTGTCTCCACGATCGGCCCCGCGTCGTCCAAACCGGAGGTGTTGCGTCGTTTGATTACGGCCGGCATTGACGTCGCGCGCGTGAATTTGTCGCACGGGACGCACGCGCATCATCGATTGTGGATCCGCCAACTCCGCCAGTTAGCGCGCGCGGCCGAACGCTCGGTCGCCGTCTTGTTCGACCTCCAAGGACCGAAAATGCGGGTTGGGCGCTTGAAGGGGAGCGGACCGGTCGCGTTGGAACGGGGGCGACCGTTTTGCATTACGACCCGTACCGTGACCGGAGATGACCGATTAGTTTCCACGACGTACACGCATCTCCCGGAAGACGTGAAGCGCGGCGACACGATCCTGCTCGACGACGGGCGCATTCAACTCGAAGTCGCCAAAATCGCGCAGACTGAAGTACATTGTGTCGTCACCGCAGGCGGCCTGCTTGGCGAACACAAGGGGATCAACCTCCCCGGCGTGGCGCTGAGTGCGCCGGCGTTGACCGCAAAAGATTTGGAAGACGCGCGCTTTGCGATCGAAGAGGGGGCGGATTATTTCGCACTGTCGTTTGTGCGTTCGGCCAAAGACGTACGGCAGTTGCGCCAATGGCTCAAACGCCATTCCTTGGAAACGCCGATCATTGCGAAGATCGAGCGGGCCGAGGCGTTGGAACGGCTCGACGAGATTTTGACCGAGGCCGACGGTGTCATGGTCGCGCGTGGCGATCTGGGTGTCGAACTCTCGCTCGCGCGCGTGCCGATCTTGCAGAAGACGATCATCGAACAGGCGAATCGCGCCGGGAAGTTAGTCATTACCGCCACCCAAATGTTGGAGTCGATGGTGGAAAATCCGGTCCCGACGCGGGCCGAAGCGACCGACATCGCCAATGCGATCTTTGACCATACCGACGCCGTGATGCTCTCCGGCGAAACCGCAGCCGGCCGGTATCCGGTCGAGGCGGTGCGGACGATGCATCAAATCATCATGGAGGCCGAGCATTCCGCCTATATGCGTCCGCCGGTCTTTGCCGAACACACGCCGCTCGGCTCTTCGGTGACGTTGGGCGTGGTCGAGGCCGCGGCCCAAGCGGCGCGCGATCCACGCGTGAAGGCGCTAATGGTCTTCACGATGAGTGGCACGACCGTGCAAGCACTGTGCAAACGGCGACCGAACAAGCCGATCTACGCGCTGACCGCCCACCCGCAAGTGGTGCGGCGCATGGCGCTGTGTTGGGGAGTCATTCCCGTGCTCACGCGCGTCGGCCATACCACCGACCGAATGATCGAATATGGCGAACGGATCCTGTTACGGCGTGGAGATTTAAAGAAGGGCGACTTGGTGATCGTCGTGGCCGGGACCACGCGGTTAAAGGGCGCCACGAATATGATGAAGTTTCTCGTGATCTAATGAACGCCATCCCCCATCTGGTCGTCCGTGCTCCGTGCGATTGCGCGGAGAGTCTCTATCCCGTCCTGTATCGCTGGGGCTATGCGGGGCTGATCGAATGCGACGCCGCGCATGGACTGTTGTGGCAGGTGTTCTTGGCGCCGGACGCGGACGCGGCGGCATTGCGCGATTGTTTAGCAGAGTGCATCGCCGTGGATCCGAAGCGCATCAACGGTGAAGTCGCGACCTTGCCGGTAGAGGATTGGGCCGCGCGTTGGAAGGAACATTTTCAACCGCTGACCATTGCCCCGGGGCTGGTCGTCGTGGCCGAAGGCGTGCCGTATGTGGCACGGACTGGGGAGCGAATCATTGCGATTACTGCGGGGATGGCGTTTGGGACCGGACAACACGCCACGACGCAGCTGATGGCGCGTGCGATTGCGGCCGATGCCCCGCAACGCCGCTGGCAGCGCATGCTGGATGTCGGCACCGGCACCGGGATCTTGGCCTTTGTCGCGGCCGTCTGCGGCGTGCCGTGTGTCAATGCCGTCGATACCGATCCGGAGGCCGTGCGGGTGGCACGCGGCGGAGCGGCAGCGAACGGTCTCGCGGAACGCGTTGCGTTTTATGACACCATCGAGGCGACGCCCGGCCCCTACGATGCAATTGTTGCGAATATCTTGCTCGAACCCCTCTGCGAATTGGCGCCTGCGTTCCGCGACCGTCTCGTGCCCGGCGGCGATTGCTATTTGAGCGGCGTGTTGGCGGAACAGCTCCCGATCTTGCAGCGACGTTTCGAAACCGTTGGTTTCCGTACGGTGAAAACAACGGCGCAAGAAGAGTGGGCGGCGTTACAAGTCCGGAGATAGTCTAGAGCGCCCGTTCGATCACAACACATCCATAAATGCGGAGACGGAGAAGACGGCGTGCCCGGGGCCGGGAGCGCCGTAGCCGGGGGGCAGTGGGAGGCCGTATTGTCGGAACGTGTCGCGGTACAGTTGTAACAATTTTACATAATATTCGAGCGGCGGCGGTTCGGGATTGGCGGCGTACAGCGCCGTGTTCGGCTCTACACACCAGACCGTGAAGCGGGGGCAAATGCCGCGCGACATGAACCACTGCAAGCCCTCGCCGGTGGAGCGGAGCGCTTCCTCGATGGTCGCAAAACCGTGCGGGCGGGCGAGCTCCACGCCGGCCACGAAGTTCGGGATCACGTGTGCCGGACCGAACACGTCGGCGGCGTCGACGATGCGGCGGTGCCACAGATCGCGACCGATATACTGCGCTTTACCTGGGCAAAGTAGATTGAAGAGTCGGTCGTCCCACACTTCGTAATTCGGATGATAGATTTGATAGCCTGCCGCTTTGAGCCGCCGCACGTCCGCGAGTGGCAAGGCTTGGGTGACGACCTTGCCAATCCAACGGCCGGGAAATTGGGCTTCAATCGCTTCCGCGTAGCGGGCGTAGAATGCGGCTTCATCGAGGTCGTGGAGTCGATCCGTGATGCTCCCGCCGGTGACCGTATAGGCGTGCGTCTCGCGCGCGGTGTCGAGCGTATCGATGCGCGCCAGCGCTTCGCAGACGGCGGTGGGATCTTTGACGCCGGTGTACGCGCGGCCGGTCGCGCGCTGTTGTCGGTAATTTTCGTTGATGTCGCAAAATTGGCACTCGCTTTCCGTGCCCCAATATTGGCAGAGTCGGAACGCAGTAATGTAAATGAGATACCCCCATTCAAGCGTCGGCGCGAGATCGGTGATGGGTTTCCCGCTACTGAGCGTTTGGCCATAATACGGCGGCGCGGCGGGCAACGCGACGTTGCACAAGGCGGTGCCGTCGCATTGCAGTACGAGCCGATCATCGACCACGGTCACACGATACGGCGAGTCAGGATGAAGGCGCACGGAGACGATAGTGCGGCGCAATCCCCACGGCCCATCGCACAGCGCAATCTCTTCCGGCGCCTGCGTTCGCTCGGCAAGCGTCAACTCCTCCTGTTTGCGGCGATCGAACGAAAAAATGAAATACGATTTCGGTTTGGCCGCCGCACCACGCGCCAATGCCTCCGGTGTGAAGGCCAGCCCAAGCCGTAGCAAGTCGGTCTTCAGGATCGCTTCGCGCGGCAAGTCAGCATATTGCGTACAGAGGGTCTCGAGGATCGCTAACGTACTCATGTCCGCTGCTTAGCCTGCTGCGGGAAGATCCGTCAAACATTCATCGGCGAGCCAAACAGCTGACGCATCGCCATATTCGCCTCCGAAACATCCGAATGGGGACAGGTACCTTCAAACCAGCGCCAACACTGCATTTGAAGGTACCTGTCCCCACTCAAATGAAGTTAGCGGGTGGGGCGGCGTTGGCGGAGGGTGGCATGGAGCATCGTGCCGAGGAGGGCGAGGGCGCTTGCGGTGCGCAGCCCTAGGGCGACCGGATGTTCGTGGGGGGACAGTCCCACGCGCAGCGGCACGCCGCCTATTCCATAAAGGAGGTCGGTGAGTAAGCCGAAGCCGACGGCGGCGACGGCGATGGTGAGCAGATAGACGCCGACGCTGCGCCAGCCGAGCATCTTGGCCACGACCGGGAGCGCTGTGATGTTGGTCGCCGGGCCGGCGAGCAAGAAGACGAGCGCGACGCCTGGACTCATCCCCTTCATGATCAGCGCGGCGGCGATGGGTGTGGAGGCGGCGGCGCAGATGTAGAGCGGGATGCCGACGGCCAACATCACGAGCATCGCCGGGAGTCCGTGTCCCAAATATGTTTCAATGAATGTCGTCGGGATGACGTGCGCAATGACGCCGCCGAGCCCGATGCCGAGCAGGAAGGTCGGCGTGATATCGGCCAAGAGTTCGACGAAGGCGTAATGGAAGCCGATGCGGAGGCGGGCGAGTGGAGAGCCGGGTGATGTTGAGGACGCAGCATGGGGCGTCGGCAATGCGTGGTGCGATGGTCCGGCGTCCGCATGACAACAGGCCGCTGTGGCGGTGTGGTTTCCGGACGGAGCACCGCTGTCATGATTCAGCACCACTTCCAACGCGCCGGCAACAAAGGCCGTGGTAAAGGCTGCGACGGGCCGAATCGCGGCCATCAGCGGATCGATCAGCGCATACGTGACCGCGATCGAGTCGACGCCGGTCTCCGGCGTGGAAATGAGAAACGCAAGCGTGGCCCCCTTCGATGCACCGTCTTTGCGCAGGCCCATCGCCGCAGGCAATACGCCGCAGGAGCAGAGTGGAAGCGGAATGCCGGCCAATGCGGCATAGAGGACGGAGCGGAAATTGCGCTGGCCGAGATAGCGCGCGATCGTTTCGCGGCGGACAAACGCATGCAGCAACGCCGCAACAACCAGGCCGAGCAGGATATAGATCCCGGCGCTGACTAGTAATTCCCAGGCCGCGCCGGCAATGCCGAAAAAGTGAGTCGTGAATGTGGTCATATTCTTATGGATGCATATGTACAGGCACAGGTACGGCGATCGAGAAACGGTGGACCAGCAATGCACCGAAGTGCCCCGTGATGCCGACCAACAACATCAGCGCAACGGTGCCCCAGAGCAGGACGCGTGTCCAGCGGGTATTGGCAGCGCGATCGGCGCAGCGACGTCCGATGGTCAGCAGCACGGCGACGATGGCCGTGACGATGCCGAGCGTCTCGTGCCATTCCATCACGGTGTGAATGACGCCGTCATGACGGTGCGGAATGGACGATTCAAAGTAGAGTCCGCTGCCCACGGCCGCGAGCGCAGTGACGGCTCCGGCATCGAGTAGCCACGTCAGAGTTCGTGATGGTGCGAATGATCGCCGGACCAATTGCCAACCCGCGATGCCGCCGGCACCGAACAGAAATGCAGCTGGAAAGTGGACGAAGAGCGGATGGAGTGGCGGCAGCCACCATAGAACTGTGGGCCAAGTGAGCAGTGGTGTTGCGGGTTCCATGGCACCTCCCCGATGGCTATAGGGGACCTCGAATAATACCCCATCTGCGTTGTTACCCGGCCCGCCGCGATCCGCACGTACAACCGAGGACGCGCCGGGCGCGGCGGGCCGGGCGCCTAGCAGCTGGGGCATTCTTCAAGGTCCCCGACAACTTGAATCATAAGAAATACCCTACGCCGTGGCGCGGGGCAATGCGCGCCGCCGCCATAAGAAATAAATGGCCGGATAGACCAGCAACTCCAACAGAAACGAGGTGAACAGTCCGCCCGCCATCGGCGCCGCAACGCGCTTCATCACTTCTGCGCCGGTCCCGGTGGCCCACATCATCGGCATCAAGCCTAAGAACGTCGTCGCCACGGTCATGATCTTCGGACGAATTCGGCGCACGGCGCCGTGGAAGATCGCTTCGCGCAACTCATCTTCGTTGCGCAGTTGTCCTTCCGCTTGCGCCTGGTCGTGGGCGAGGTCGAGATACAGCAGCATGAAGATGCCCGTTTCCGCGTCGAGACCGAGCAGCGCGATAAGTCCGACCCACACGGCGATGCTGACGTGATAATCGAGTCCCCACAGTAGCCAGATTGCGCCGATCGCGGAAAACGGGACGGCAAGTAGTACCAACGCCGTCTTCGCCAACGACCCGGTGTTGATATAGATGAGGAGAAAGACGATCAGCAGCGTGAGCGGGACGATCGTCACGAGCTTCTCTTTCACCCGTTTCATATATTCATACTGCCCGCTCCACTGCGGCAGGTAACTCGGCGGGACTTGCAGCTGCGCCTTCAGCACGCGATCGGCTTCCGCGAGATATCCGCCGAGATCGCGACCGGTGACGTCGATATGCACGTAGCCCGCGAGTAAACCGTTTTCGTTGCGAATCATGCTGGGGCCGGTTGTGGTGGCCAAATCGGCGATCGCGGTCAGCGGAATCTGTCCGCCGTTTTGAATCGGGACTAAGACGCGACCCAAATCTTGCAAATTGTCGCGCAGTTCGCGCGGATAGCGGACGCTGATCGGATAGCGCGCGCGCCCTTCGATCGTGCGGCCGATGTTTTCGCCGCCGATCGCGGAGGTGATCACGGCGTTGGCGTCTTCAACCGAGAGCCCGTAACGGGCCAGTTCTTCGCGTTTTAACGTGATGTCCAAGAAGTAGCCGCTGGTCGTGCGTTCAAAATACGCGCTCCGCGTGCCGGGGACTTGTTGCAGCAGTTGCTCGATCTGCAATCCGAGTTCTTGAATCACGCCCAAATCTTTGCCCAGAATCTTGATCCCGAGCGGCGTGCGGAATCCGGTGGAGAGCATGTCGATCCGCGTCTTGATCGGCATCGTCCACGCGTTGGTGGTGCCGGGAAATTGCATGGCATGATCGAAACGTTGTTCCAACTCGCGGGTCCAATGCACGCCGTGTTTCAGTTGAATCACGGTCTCCACCATCGAGAGCGGCGCGGGGTCGGTTGCAGTGTCGGCGCGGCCCGCCTTGCCGTGGACCGTCGCGACTTCCGGAAATCCCGCCAAGATGCGATCTTGATTTTGGAGTAGACGTTCCATCTCGCTCGATGCCACGCCAGGGAGCGTGGTCGGCATATACAGCACGCTCCCTTCATCGAGCGCCGGCATGAATTCCGTTCCGAGGCCGAAGAAGAAGAGACCAAGACTGGGGATGACGAGAGCAATCGCGAGCACGACAACCTTCACCGGATGCCGCAGCACCCAATGCGCGGCGGGGGTGTACCACCGTTGTAGCCAACGGCTGACCGGATGATCCGTTTCCGGGTGAATGCGGCCGATCAGGAAGCGATTCACGAAGTGCGTCAGGCGTTGCGAACGGAGTCGCACGGGGCGAGTTCGTATGATCAGCGTGATCAGTGCGGGCACCAATGTGATCGTCAGGATCGAGGCGATCGTCATCGAGAGGTTCTTCGTGAATGCGAGCGGCTTGAACAAGCGCCCTTCCTGGGCCTCGAGGGCGAAGATCGGCATGAACGACACTGCGATCACGAGCAACGAAAAGAAACTGGAGCGACCGACTTCTTTCACTGCGGTCAACAAGACTTCGCCAAGCGGCGGTCCGCTGGCTTCGCTCCATTGTTCGAGTTTTTTGTGCACGTTCTCGATCACGACGATCGAGGAATCGACTAACGCCCCGATCGCGACCGCAATGCCGCCGAGCGACATGATATTCGCGGAGAGCCCCATCAGTTGGAACGGGATGAACGAGAGCAACACCGCGACCGGAATGGTCACGATCGGGAGCAGCGCGCTGGGGAGATGCCACAGAAACAGCAGCAAGACGCCGCTGACGATCAGGAGTTCTTGCCAGAGTTCGTGCGTGAGTGTGCCGACGGCGCGTTCGATCAAGTCGGAGCGATCATACGTTGTCACCAGTTTTACGCCGGCGGGAAGCGTTGGTTCGATCGTGGCGAGCAATGCCTTCACGCGGTCGATCACAGCCAATGCATTTTCGCCCCAGCGCATCACGACAATGCCGCCGACCGTGTCGCCTCGTCCGTTGAAGTCGGCGATCCCGCGGCGGATGTCGGGGCCGAGTGTCACGGTGCCGAGGTTGCGGATCAGCAGCGGAGTGCCGTTCTTGTCGACGCCGACCGCGATTTGGCCGATCTCTGCGGCTGAACGCAAATAGCCGCGTCCGCGGACCATATATTCCGTGCCGCCGAACTCGACGAGCCGCGCTCCGACGTCTTGATTATTCTTGCGGATCGCCTCGACGACTTGCGTGATCGAGATGCCATACGCCAACAACGCATTGGGCTGGACTTGGACTTGGTATTGCTGCACGAAGCCGCCAATCGTGGCCACTTCCGCCACGCCCGGCACGGCTTGCAACAGATAGCGCAAGTGCCAGTCTTGCAGACTCCGCAGTTCCGCTAAGTCGTGGCTGCCGCTTTCATCGACTAACGCATATTGAAAGACCCAGCCGACGCCGGTCGCGTCGGGGCCGAGTTGGGTTTCTACGCCGCGCGGGAGTTGGGGGAGGATCTTGGAGAGATATTCCAGCACGCGGCTTCGGGCCCAATACAGATCCACGTCGTCTTCGAAAATCACGTAGACGAACGAGGCGCCGTAATCGGAGACGCCGCGGATCGTTTTCACCTTCGGGGCGCCGAGCAGCGCGGTAATGATCGGATACGTGACTTGATCCTCGACGATGTCGGGGCTTTGGTCCCAACGCGAGAGGACGATGACTTGTTTGTCGGAGAGGTCGGGGATCGCGTCGAGCGGGACTTGCCGTAACGTCTGGACGCCGAGCATTACGGCGCCCGCCGTGAGCAGGATCACTAAGAAGCGGTTACGGGCGCAGTAATCAATGAGTGCGTTGATCATAAGGGCCGTGGCCGGTGACTCGTGGCTGGTGGCTGGTGACTGGGGATCGGACCATGTGAATCCCATTGCCCAGCCACCAGCCGCCAGTCACCAGTCACTGCATTTCTAATGCGCATGTTGCACCGCACTGCCGAGGCCCGCCTTCAATGAACTTTCCGAGTTTACGAGGAACGCGGCGCGGGCGACGACAGTTTCGCCTTCCGTGAGTCCGCCGGTGACCACAACACCGGCATCGACTTGGGCGCCGGTCGTAATCTCGCGCGGGGTGAACAGGTCGCCCGCCGATTGCACGAGCACGACTTTGCGTTTGCCGGTGTCGATTAACGATTCCAACGGAATCACGAGTTGCTCTCCGAGCGGCACGATGATCTCCGTGTTGACGAATGTGTCGGGCCGTAACACGCCGCCGGCGCCGGTCACTTCGATGCGGGCCCGTGCGGTGCGCGTTTGCGGATCGACGATCGGGTCGAGGGAGCGCACGATGCCTTGAAACGGATCGCCGGTCCCTTGCGCGGTGATCGTGACTGCCGTCCCGATCGCGACGAGCGGGAGTTCATGTTCGAACAGTGGCGCATAGACCCATACCGAACCTCCAGCGTGGGGCAGGAAGAGGCCGACTTCTTCGCGGCGCTGTTTGCGCAGTCGCGTGAGTTCGCCGTCGCTGACACCCATATGGCGCAGATGCAGCGTGGCGGCCTCGATCAACGAGCGATCGCCGAGTCGCAACGCCTCGACAAATTCACGTTGTGCGACCATCAGCTCCGGGTCGAAGGCGACCCGTCCGACGGTGCGGATATGGCGCGTAGCCGGCATGCGGGACACGACAATGGTCCGCATGCCGATGCTCTGTTGGCGCTCCACAGGAATCCGCACGGCGCCGCTCGTGCTCGGTGGTGGCGTGGGCGATTCCGTGCCGTGTCCTTGATGTTCATTAGATGGAGTCGCCGGCACTGGGGCGTGTCCCTCGTGGGCGTCCGGTGGGGGCGCGGCCTCTAACGGAACCAGACGCATCCCGCAGATCGGGCAATCGCCCGGTTGATCGGCGCGAATGCCCGGATGCATCGGACAGGTGTAGACCGTCGGCGCAGCGGTGCCGTGGTGTGGCGATGGAGACGAAGGAGAGAGCCAATCCGGGAGGCGGTCGAACTTCCACGCCGCGCCCCACGCGAGGCCGAGCACGAGGAGTATTCCCCAGAACCATGGAGTACTTCGTCGGCGGTTCATGGGTTTTCTCCAGTAAAACCGAGCAACCGTTCCAGTTCGGCGCGCAGTTGTTCATATTCAGTGACGGCCTGTCGGTAGGTGAGTTGATATTCGCGTTGTTGGCGAATCGCGTCGATTAGTGAGACGAATTCCGTTTTTTGACTTTGGTACGCGGTTTCCGCGGACCGCACGACCGCTTCCGCCCGCGGCATGACGTCGCGCGAATAGCGACCCGCCACGGTGCGCGCGGCCTGCATCCGTTCGTAGAGCTGCAACGCCTCGCTGCGGAGTCGCAATGCCGTGTCTTCGCGTTCGTGGACGGAGGCCCGCCACAGCGCTTCGGCCTCATGGACTTGGGCGCGATGTTTACCGAAGTAAAGCGGAATGCTGAGGCCGAGATTGGCGGAGACGGTCCCTTCTCCGCGCCGCATGTAATTCGCACTCGCGCGCAGATCGGGGCCATAACCGGCTCGGGCCACCGCCACGCCCGATTTCGTTTCTCCGACTTGGGCCTCGGCCTTGCGCAATTGCGGCGGTCGGTCGCCTTCGATCCGAGCAATCACGTCGGCGCGTGACCAACGAAACGGGACCAGACCCTTCGGCGCGACCAATGAGAACGCGGTGCCGGGTCGGAGCGCCAATAAATAGGTAAGTCGTGCGACGACGGCGGCCCGGTCGCGGGTCAGCTCGATGCTGCGCGCGCCGCGCGCGGCCGCTTCGCTCCCGGCCTTCAGCGGATCGCCGAATAGCGCTTCGCCGGTCGCGTAGCGGGTCTCCGCGACGGCAGTGTAATGTTCCAACAGCTGTTGCAGGCTCCGCTCCAGCCCGAGTTGCTGATCGAGAAACAGGAGTTGGAAGAACGCGATTTGGACCTCCGCGCGGAGGTCGCTGGCGGTCATACTGGCCTCAGCGGCTTGGCGGTCGGCCGCATGCCTGGCCTGTTGGCGCTGGTGGCGGAGCTTCCACGGAAACGGGATGCTTTGGCTGACGCCGAAGCCGGTGCCTTCCATGTCGATATCGCCGCGTTCGATCAGCATCGCCTCGATCATTGGGTCTTCCAACGTGCCGGCTTGCTTGATCCGCGCTCGTGCTGCCGTGGTTTGTTCGCGTGCTGCGGCGAGCTTCGGATGTTCATGGAGCGCGCGTTGAATGGCGGCGTCGAGCGTGAAACGCTGTGATGGCGCGGCGTGGGCGGGAAGTCGTAAGAGGATGCCGATGCTGAGGGCGGCGATTGAGATGATTCGTAGTCGAGCACGCATAGCGACTCTCTAGCGCAGGAAACGATCGAGTGTTTCAATCAGTTCGTTAATTTTCGGGTCACCTTTACGGGCCTGAATGGCTTCCGTGAGGCAAGTGCGCATATGTTGCTGCATCACGAGCAATGCGGCCTGTTCCAACGCGCGCCGGGCCGCGTGCAGTTGCGTGATGATGTCGATGCAATATTGCCCTTCGTCCACCATTTGGGCGATGCCGCGGATCTGGCCTTCAATCCGTTTCAATCGGGTGCTGACTTGCGTCTTGGTCGCGTGATCGAGCATATGCTGGGTACTGGTATAGGGTATATACCTGGGCGGGGTATGATGTCAAGAGGGGTGACTGGTGACTAGTGACTAGTGGCTAGTGACTGGAGATTCGGACCATGTGAGTCCCGTTGCCCAGCCACCAGCCGCGATATTACCCATTATCTGCGAGCGGCGGAGTAGAGGCGAGGACTTCGCGGCGGAATTCGCTGCGGTGATTTGGGACGATCCCAGACTCGATTGATTCGAGCGTCAGGTCGACGATCAGCATCGCTCGGCGGACTTCCTCGCGGGACGCGCGTGCGAAATCAAATTGCTCGAGTTGATGGAGCGCCGACGTGACCGGTTCCTGCGAGACGCGGAGTAGGCGGAATTCTTGGAGCAGGATGTCGCTCTCCCGCAACGTGCGGCAGAACGCGCGGAAGGTGTCGGCCTTACTGTCGTAATTCCGTCCGTAGCGGTCCACGAAATGGGCAAAGTAATGACCGAGGACTGAGTTGGCGGAGACGAATTTCGTGACCGGCGCATACGACGTGGCGGCGCGCGTCGTCGAAGAGAGGCCCAGGCTCAATAGCGTTAAACCGATAACCAGGGCGTATTTTACTCTCCGCATTGTCAGTGCCTCCTGCGTAATTATTTAGCAAGGGCTATGCCACGGCCTGCCGGGAGTATCGCCCGACGGAGCAAAAAAATACTTCATGAATTCAAAATGTTAATTGGTTGTAATTCTTGACGTTCTGCGGCGCAATTGATCGACTGGGGTCAGTAGCTACCACAAATAGGAAAAATTGGGTGATAATACACTCCATGTAACTCGACAGGAAATATCGACCTGGCGCACCTGTTATTGGTCCCGTAACGCCAGTCAGTGATTCCACACGGGGGGCCAGGGGCGCCGACTGGGAGGCGCAGGGTACGCGGTCGACTCGCCATCGAGGCGAGTCGCCGCTCACCCTCGCCGTTTTCGTCGTAAGGTCACGCAAGGAGAAAACGGCTCCGAGAGCCCCTACGCCCCCCAGTCGGCGCCCCTGGCCGTGGTTGGCCATGAGCGGATTCAGTGGATTTGTATTGCGTTCCAAGTGGGCTGGGATGCAGGCTGCTGGGCGAAGATACGGATGATCGCAGAGCGAAGCCTTAGCCGAATTACGATACGATATGCGATGAGATGTGCGTATAGCCGAATAAAGTGGAGGATATATGTTTGACTTCATATCGTTCTTGAATAGCTACCCTCTTTGGGTACGTGGCCTTGTCGGTGCTGTGGTTGTTCAAATCGCTGTTATTGTCATCGCATGTATCTATCTCCCGCGCACGGAATCAAGGCCGGCGCATGATCCAATCATCGTGGCGATTCAGTCTGCGATAGAGTCGCTAACAGCGCGTCCCAATCAATTTCAACTCACCGTGATGAATGCCGGTATTGTCGGCACCGGTGGCGGCACTGGTGTCAGTGCCGACGCGCACGGAGGTGCAGCGAATTCTGTCACGATCGGTGCGATTGGGATAGCCGACGGGAACGGAATCGAGATTATGGAAGTCGCTGCCAATGAACGTCTTACGCAGGAGGCGGGGCAGGCGGTCAAGCTGCTCGAACAGATTCGAGACGCATTGACCAGTGCCTCAGTGCAGAAACCACAGGTCGAGACCCTACTCTCTCGATTCGCTCAGAGTTCTGTTGCTCCTGTACTCAAAGACATCATCATCGCTTTGGTGAAGAATACATTGGCACTCTAACACCAATCTTCAGATTGACCAAAAGATCTCCCAGAAGGGGAGCGCGGGGGGCCTGCGGGCGAGTCTGAGCGAGGGAGCGCTATGGGGTTGAAGCCCGACCGAGCGAGGTCTCAGTGAGCCGAGCGCCGTAACGCGAGGCGAACGGCCCGCAGGTCCCCCGTGCTCCCCTTCTGGGGCCGTGGCTCTCAATTGCAGTTGTAATGCCCTATCTACACATACTGGACTTTGAGGACTTCGAAGAGGCGGGTGCCGCGGGGGGTTTGGACTTGGACTTCGTCGCCCGATTCTTTGCCGATCAGCGCGCGGGCGATCGGCGATTCGACGGAGATGCGGCCGTTTTGAATGTCGACTTCGTAAATGCCGACGATTTGATATTGGCTCGTTTCGGCGCTGTCGAGGTCGCGCAACGTGACGCGGGCGCCGAACGCGACTCGGTCTTGCGTCAGCGTGGCCGGGTCGATGACTTGCGCGTTGGCCAATGCGCGTTCCATATCGCTGATCTGTTTTGTTAATTGCTGGTGGCGCTCCTTCGCGATGTCGTATTCGGCGTTTTCGGAGAGATCTCCGTGGCTGCGGGCCTCTTCGAGCGCGCGGATCGCTTCGGAGAGGTCGGTCGTCTTCAACCGCTTCAGCAATTCCTGTAACTGCCGTTGCCCCTGCGGTGTCATTGGGACTTTATTATTCATCGCACGGGTGGTGTAACTGAGCCGACGTGGGAGGTCAATGGATTCGGAGAATAAGTGCTTGAGTGGGTGAGTGCGTAAGTGCTTTAAGTAGGGGAGGAGGCGATAGGGAACGATGGGCGCGATTATTCAACAATGTGCCGTTGGGCCGATGGCGAATTTTTCTTATGTGTTGGGCGATCCGGCAACGCGCTGCGGGGCGGTGATCGATCCGGGCTGGGAGGCCGAGACGTTAGTCGCGGCGGTGCAGGCGGCGGGACTCAAGCTGCACGCGGTGTTGCTGACGCATAACCATTTTGACCATATCGGTGCGTTGGAAGAGCTCTGCATGTTGGCGAAGCCGAGCGTCGTGTATGTCCATGCGGCGGATGCGGCTGGGTTGCCGGCACTGACCACGCCGGTGCAGACTACACGCGATGGCGAAGTCCTGACGCTTGGCGCGTTGCGCGTCGAGTGTCTGCATACTCCGGGGCATACGCCCGGCGGTCAGTGTTTTCTGGTCGGTGGCGACTGCTTTACTGGCGATACGCTGTTCGTGGATGGTTGCGGGCGAGTCGATCTGCCGGGATCGGATCCGGAGCAGATGTATCATTCATTACGCCGTTTGGCGGCGCTTGAGCGCGAGACGGTCATTTATGCCGGCCACGATTATGGCTCGGCGCCGACGAGTACGATCGGGGCGCAGCAGACGACGAATCCCTATTTGCGGGCGGCAAATCGGGAGGAATTTTTCCGTTTCCGCTTGGGATAGGAGCGCGACCAAATCATGCAACCACTGTTGGAAGCGTTGAACGATCGCATCATTCTGGCCGATGGCGCGATGGGGACACAAATTTACGCCCGTGGCGTCTTCATCAATCGCTGTTTCGATGAACTGAATCTGACGACGCCGGAACTCGTGCGCGCGATCCACGCCGATTATCGCGCGGCCGGGGCGGAGTTGTTGGAGACGAATACGTTCACGGCGAATCGATTGCGGTTGCAGGCGTATGGGTTGGAGTCGAAAGTGCGGGCGATCAACGAGCGCGGTGCGGCGCTGGCCCGCGAGGCCGCGACTGGCGCGGCGTATGTGGCGGGGTCGGTCGGTCCGCTCGGCGTGACGTTGGCACCGCTCGGGCGGATGGCGCGTGACGAGGCGTTGGGTATTTTTGTCGAACAGATGGAAGCGTTGGTGGCCGGCGGCGTCGATTGCATCATATTGGAAACCTTTTTGGCACTCGACGAATTGGAAGTCGCCTATCAGGCGGCGCGGCAGGTCAGTGCGGTGCCGGTGATCGCGCAGCTCTCGTTTCAATTCGGGAGCAATGGCGAAGTGGTCGGCGTTGCGCCGGAAGATGTGGTGCGACGGCTCGAGGCCTGGGGTGCGGATGTGATCGGGACCAATTGCGTGGCCGGGCCGGAGGGCGCGTTGCGTGTGGTGCAGGCGATGCGCGCGGTGAGTCAGGCCAAGTTGTCGGCGATGCCGAACGCGGGTCTGCCGCAAGTGGTGGAAGGGCGCACGATTTATTTGGCGACGCCGGAATACATGGGCGAATACGCGCGGCGGCTGGTGCAGAGCGGCGCGAATTTAGTCGGCGGGTGTTGCGGCACGACGCCGGCCGAGATCGCCGAGATGCGCAAGTTCTTGCAGTCGATCCAGCCGACGCCGCGAGTGATGATCGAAGTGACAGCCGTTGCGGCGCCGCCAGATGTGCAACCGTTGCCGACGGCAGCCAAGAGCGCGTTTGCGGCGGGACTCGGGACCAAGTTTCAAGTGAGTGTGGAAGTCGATCCGCCGCGCGGGCTGGATCCGAAAGCGGTTATTGCGGGAGCGCGGTATTTGCGCGAACACGGCGTCGATGCCGTGAACATCGCCGATGGAGCGCGCGCGATTGCGCGGATGAGTCCGATGGCGTTGGCGCTGATGATCAAAGAACACGTCGGGATCGAGACGATCATCCACTACTGTTGCCGGGATCGGAACTTGCTCGGGATGCAGATGGACTTGATCGGGGCGCACGCGTTGGGACTGCACAATATGTTGATCATCACGGGCGATCCGCCGAAGATGGGGAACTTTCCGCACGCCACCGGCGTGTTCGATGTCGACGCGATCGGGTTGCTCCACTTCGCGCGGATGCTGAATCATGGGCTCGATCTGGGCGGTCGGTCGTTGGGGGCCCCGGCGTCGTTGTTGCTCGGGTGCGGTTGTAATCCCGGCGCGATCAATCTGGATCTGGAAGTGGAGCGATATCGGAAGAAAGTCGCGGCCGGGGCGGAATTCGTTTTTTCTCAGCCGCTCTACGATCCGGCGATGCTGGAGACATTTTTACAGCGCACCGCTGATGTCCCGCCGATCCCGTTTTTTGTCGGCATCTTGCCGCTCGCGTCGTTAAAGAACGCCGAATTTCTGCATAACGAAGTGCCGGGGATGCAGATCCCGGCCGAGATCTTGGAGCGGATGCGCCGCGCGTCGTCGAAAGAGGCGCAACGCCGCGAAGGGATAATGATTGCGCAAGAGGCGCTCGTGGCGGCCAAGCGGCAGCCGCAAGTGCAAGGGGCGTACATTTTCCCGCCGTTCGGCAGTTATGAGGCCGTCGTGGAAGTGCTGCAGGTGTTGTAGCCGACGCGCGTGAAAATATTCCCGCGACTACTTCTGCGGGGTGAGCGTTTCGGTGCCGAGGCCGGTGTCTTTGGGGCCTGCCCAGGTGCCGGTGAGTGTGCCGTCCGCGCCGATCGTGTACGAGACGACGCCGTATCCGGCGGCTCCCCCCGTGCCCCAACCGACCGACAACACATTGCCGCTTTTAATGCCGACGCCGGTGTAGGTCGTGCCGACGCTCCACGCGAGTTGGTACAGGTCGCCTTTTTGCGTGATCGTCACGGTGCCGGTGTAATTTCCTTTGCCGCCGGGGTTCGTGCCCTTCACCGCGTATTTGCCGGCGAGTGCCAACGCGTGCGTACTGGCGAGACTGATGGCCACGAGTGCGAACGTGGCGAAAATGGTGCGGCGCATAGAGCCTCCTGAGTGAAAGTTTCACTCTCCATCGCCGATGAGCCGTTGAGGTGTCAAGATGGAAATGGCGTGCATTGCGCGTCGTGCGAGATCCCGGATTCCATGCGCTGAAGAGCGGACGATCAAGATAGTGGTCATTCGTCACGGCGACAATAACAGGCTGAAATAGAGTTGCTTTTTGTAAGACGCCGCCATGGAGCGATCCTTGCAATCTACTATTTATGAAAATTCAGAACGAGCACGCCTATGCTGACACATATTTTGGCCATCGATGACAATCGAGAATTCCTGACCTATCTCCGCGTGGGACTCCGATCCCAGTGCACGTTGTCGACAGCGGAAAATTTCGACGAGGGTGCGGTGCTGCTGCGTCGCCATCCTGTCGATATCGTGCTGCTCGATATTGCGCTGGGCCAGGAGAACGGGTTGCAACGGATACGGACCATCAAAGAACTGCGGCCGACTGCCGATGTCGTGATCGTCACCGGCCACAAGGATCCGCAGTTGTTGGTCACTGCGGTGCGGCTGGGCGCGGCGGACTACTTGATTAAACCGTTTGCGATCGAAGAAGTGGTCGCCATCCTGGAAAAATTGGCGCCGTATCGGGATATCCGAGAAAAACACGCCGCCTTTTTGGAAGATCTGAACGAGTCGTTTGGCGATCGACTGATCTTGGGACGATCGGCTTTTCTCCTGAGCCAACTGGAGCGGGCGCGCAAACTCAAGGGGCATGGGGCCAACATTTTGATCGAAGGCGAATCCGGCACGGGCAAGGAGCTCTTTGCCCGGTATATCCATCGACTCGACGAGCAACCCGATCGGCCCTTTGTGGCGATTAACTGTGCCGCCATCCCTGAAAATTTGCTCGAATCGGAGTTGTTCGGCCACGAAAAGGGGGCCTTCACAGGGGCCATCGAGCGGAAGATCGGCAAGTTCGAACTCGCGCATCGTGGTGATTTGTTCTTGGACGAGGTCTCGTCGCTCAAAAAAGACCTGCAGGCCAAGATCCTGCGCGCGATTCAAGAACAGGAAATTGTCCGCATTGGGAGCGTCAAATCGATACAAGTGCGCTTCCGCGTTATTGCCGCATGCAATGACGATCTCGAAGCGCTGGTTGAGCAGTCGCGGTTTCGTCGGGATCTGTTCCATCGGTTGCGCGTGATTACCTTACAGATTCCTCCACTCCGGGATCGCCGTGATGACATTCCGATCCTGGCCGCGGCATTTCTCAAGAAATATGCGACGATGCCGGGTTGGACTTTCAACAAGACGGCCATGATGGCGCTGCAACAGTATGCCTGGCCTGGAAACGTGCGCGAGTTGGAAAATTTGATCCAAAGCTTAGTGATCCTGGTGCCGGGCCCCACGATCATGCTCTCCGATTTGCCGGAGTGGATCTTTCACCAGCGTGCAACGGTCAGCAATGGCGCTGCGATCAACCACGAGGGGCCGTTGTCATTGCCCGATACGCCCGGCGAGTGCTTGGCGCTCAAAGAGTTCGTTGCGACGGCCGAGCAGGTCTATGTCGCACGCGCGTTGGAAATTATGAGTGGCGACAAGAGCAAGGCCGCTGCCATCCTCCAAGTCAGCCGCTCTCGACTGTATGAGAAGCTGAAAGATTGGGGCATGACGAGCGGCGGGATAACGTCGTTGACGTAGGGGAGCTAGTGATGAACACGGAACTGACAGAATGCCTTCACGACATGCGAGGCGCGCTGACTGTGGTGTCCGGGTTTCTCCGCTGGCTCGATAGCCGCTTGTTTGCGGCCGATGGCCGTGATTTATATCACGCCTGCCGCATCAGCCTCGAGCGCATGGAAACGCATTTGGAGCGGATGCACGACCTCGCTCACGAAGATCTGGCGACACCGCCACCCCGTGTTGAGGTGGTGAATGGGGCGTTGTGGTTGCATCCCATGCGATGAGAGTGGTCGGAACGGGGTGCGGTGGACGATCGGCGCCTGTGACATTCACCAAGATCGGCTGTGTCGGAGGGAGCTTTCCCGCGCGTGCCATTTCGAGCATCGCGGCGACGGCAGTGGCACTGGCATAGCAGGCCTCGATGCCTTCATATTCCCAAAGTCGCAAGCGGGCTTCACGAATCGCGGCATCATCGACCGCAAGAATGCCGCCGTTCGTGTCGAGCGCAAGCTGGTGGATGTAGGGATATGTTCGGCGTGGATTGCCCCGCAGAATGGCGGTCGCCAACCCTTGCGGATTCTCGATCACATGGTGGGGTTGTATCCGATCGTACCCTTCGTGAAAGGCGGTTGCCATGGGCGCACATCGGGTTTGTTGTACGGCGAAGAAGCGAGGCAGCGTGTCCCATGCCCGCAACACCGCGTACTCGAGCGCCCCCTTGTACGCGCCGAGTAATCCCATGCCACTGCTCACCGCTTGAAACACGGCATAGGGAGGCGTTTTGATGGCGTCGAATGCCTCCAAATACGCGAGCTTCAGGCCTTCGCGTCGGGCGGGGTTGAAAAAGCCGCCTTCATAGACGATGTCTCGGTTGCGGGTAAACGCCACCGCCGCGTTTCCGGCCTGCACAAAATCGGTATCGACCACATACGTCGTGATGCACGGATGGTCCGCATAGTTCAGTCGCGGGAGGAAATAGCGTGCCACGAAGAGGTGAGCATGGAAACCGGTTTGCAGCTGCACGCCTCGGGCGTACGCGGTGGAGATGTTGCCGGAGGAGGCCAACGCGAAGGTCCGAATACCGAACTGACGCAGATAGGCGAGCCCCAGCGAGACGACGCGATCTTTTGTCGTGCGCGTGGGATTGGTGGTTTCATCTTTGAGATAGAGCCGGCGGAGTCCTACGGATCGGCCCAACGCCCGTGCATGGAGACAGGGGGTATTTCCGTCTCCCAGCCATACCAGATCGTTGCGGTGGGCTAACGGCAGGAGATCCCAGAAGCGCTCGATCGGATTGCCGCGGCGGTGTTGCCGCACCCGAGTCAGATCATAAAAAACGTCGATGGCTCCGCCACAGGTGAGGCATCGGGTTATGAATTGTGCCGTGTAGGGTTGTTTGCAGACGACACAGCGATAATCCACGCACTTCTCCCCGCGACGTGCGGATCGTGGGGTCACTATTAATTCCCGATAGTGCCAGCTGCGGCCCATAGATACTCCGCTCGGTCCGGGACTCGTCTTACTTTTCCAACACGGCGAAGGCCCCAAAGGCCATTTTGCCGTGGATCTTGAAGCCGGCGTTGGCCCGTTCCGTCACTTTGACCGTTCGTGAGACCACGGGGGTTCGCCGGAGCTGGACATCGGCGTCAGATCCCTTCGGTAGTGTCAGATTGATCGTGCCTGCTGCCGCCTCAAAATTCACGGCGCCGGGATTGGGCAAGCGACTCCATTCCAAATTGACCTGGCCGGTGGCGAGTTCGATCTCGGTGCGTGGTGAACGGACGATCCCGTGGACCAATCCCGCGCCCACTTCCAGACGCACGTCGCCGTCGAGATTGCGCAACGTCAGTTCGCCCGCCGCGACTCCGGCGCGTAATTTGAATTGGCGCGGCATTGTCACGTCCATATCGACGGCGCAGTCTTCGCCGGACGCGTGGGTGACAATACGGAACGTGGATCCGGCGTTGATGAACTGCGGATTGCAGCGTGCGCTGCCCTGCCGGCGCGTATAGGTCACGGTGATTTTTTTATTGTCGGTGCCGGTAATCGTAGTGCGGCCTTCTTCTTGGGCTATGCGCAGGGTGTCGAATCCACTTGCGGCGACTTCGTGCCGGTTCGATGCGGCGTCGGTTGGGGGCGCGGCCGGGATAAGGCGTTGTACGGCGGTCGCCACGGCGGCGATAGTCGGGCTACCCATAGAACCTCCTTGTGGTGGTTGTGGCCATGGATTGGCCAATAGTGGTGACGTGCACAACAGCGTGAGGAGCGCGAGGCTTCCCAGATAGTGTAGTGCTCTCGATCGTTGCGGCATGTGGCCTCCCGTGTCTCGTTGGTTGCGATGCGTTAATTAAGCAATGCGTGTGCCACGGTCATGGTGGGCGAAAGCGAACGAGGTGCGTGGGTTTTTCGGTGCGTCTCATGTTGCTGGTCGGTGCGCAGTGTCCATTTTTTCAGACAATCATTCCGAGCCTTCGGAATGCGCTGGAAAGATCGTCGTGCGATTCACCCGACTGGCACCATGTTCCTCTGCGCAATGCGTGTGCTCTTCGGTATCAGATGGGTGGCACATCGCTTGCTCTATCATCTGCCCATGAATGCTGCCAGAGATGCGATGGACCATGTGGCGACCCACGCGATGCAGTTGCGGTCGGATCAGGATCTCCGCTGGCTGGATGACCATTTTGCGCCGGACGTCGATGCGCGGGGTGTTACGTTCCCGGTGACGCGGCGCTGCGAATTTTTGGCCGGCCGCTACTGCGCGCAACAAGCGTTGCAACAGATCGTTTCCCCGCCGATCCCATGGATTCCGGCCGGGCACGATCGATCCCCGCGTTGGCCCGACGGCATTGTCGGCTCCATTACCCACACGACAGACTATGTTGCGGCGGCAGTCGCGCGCAGTGACCGGATCGGTGCGTTGGGGATCGATTCGGAATCGTTGCTCCCAGCGACTGTGGTGCGGGAGATGGCCGCACTCGTGGCATACCCTGAAGAATTGGCGCTTTTCCGGTCCGCCGCTCCTTCCCTCGCGGAGGCGCGTGTCGCCGTCACGCTCTGCTTTTCTATGAAGGAGAGTCTCTTTAAATGTCTCTATCCACTGACCCAGCGGTATGTTGATTTTTTGAGCGCGCAGATCATCGCCGTTCATGCGGAGACCGGGACGCTGCGGCTCACGTTGTGCGCTGCGTGGTCGGATCGGTTCCCAGCGGCCTGGGCATGCGATGGCGGTTTCAGGTTGGATGGGTCGCGGGTGCATACCTGGGTCGCGTTGCCGGCCAGCTCGCGGAGGATGCCGTCGTGATGCCGATGCCGGCCAGCTGCGGAGCACTGCCGACGTGCGCGGAGGTCATCGCGCATCTCCGATCGCTGACCAAGCCGACGGTGGCGGCGTTGTTGGCTCGGGCCGATCAAGGCAGCACGTTACTGGTGCAGCCGCGTTGCGGGGTCGGCGCGCACGCCGCGATGCGTGCGTTGCTGGAACAATGCGAGCGCGAGGGGCGGCCCGACATTCTTACGATCACGATCGATTCCCATACGCGGCTCCAGGCCTTCGAGCGAGCGGCGGCCATGTTGGCCGCGCACCCGGACCAACTCAACGGCTATCCGCTGTGCGCGCATGGATGGCGCAACGGGCGGGAGTTGAACGCGTGTGTTGCCGTGCCGCTGCAAGTGCGGCACGGATCTCCCGATGCCCGCGCGCTCTTTGCGATGAGTCTGGCGAGTGGGTTGACGGCCTTTGAGGGCGGCGGGATCACTTATAATGTTCCCTATTGTAAGGATGTGCCGCTCACGACGTCGCTGCAGGCCTGGGCGGAAATCGACGCCTGGTGCGGGGAGTTGGCGCAGCACGGGATTATCGTTGATCGTGAGTTGTTCGGCACGCTGACGGCGGCGCTGATGCCGCCGTCGCTCAGTGTGGCCATCGTGCTGCTGGAAGCCCTGTTAGCCGCCCGCGCCGGGGTGCGCTGTATTTCGCTGGCCTATCCACAAGGGGGCCATGTGGCGCAGGATGTGGCGGCGCTGCGCGTGTTGCGGAAGTTGGCCCGCGAATATCTGCCGGCCTCCGTACAATGCTATCCCGTGCTCCATGAATTCATGGGGGCATTTCCGGCCGATGCGGCCGTCGCGCAAGGATTGATCTTTTACGGTGCCATCGTCGCCCGGTTGGGACGTGCCACAAAAATTGTGACCAAGACGTATGCCGAGGCGCTCGGCATTCCCACCGTCCACGAGAATATTCAGGGCATTCGCTTGGCCAAGGCGGCCCAGACGCCGATGTTCGACTGGGTGACGATCGACGAGGCGGCAGTCGCCGAAGAGGAGGCGTGGATGATGGAGGAAGTCCGCGCACTCCTGGCGCCGCCGTTGGACGCGCCGGATCTGTCCGCTGCGATTGTCGCCGCATTCACGCGCGGCCGGCTCGACGTGCCGTTTGCGGCCAGTCGACATGTGCGGTCGGCGGTGATTCCGATGCGGGATGCCGGCGGGGCCATCCGATATGCCGAGTGTGCCCAACTGCCGTTTTCTGAACGCGTGCGGCGACGGCATCGCCGACAATTACGGCTGGCGTCGGCCGCCTCAACGCACACGATGGCGAATTTCGTGCCCCAACTACAAGCGAGCATCGATTATTTTGCCACGCAGGAGGTCCCGACATCATGAATGCCCTCTCTCCCGACGTGCGTGCGTTGCGGCCTGCGTTCGATAGTCCATCGACGTGGGAGACTCTTCTCTGCGCACTCGATTATTGGGCGCATCATTGTCCGGATCGCCAGGCCTTTGCGTTTCTGGGCGATGATGGAACGGTGACGCACGCCTATACGTTCGCGACGCTCCAATCCCACGCGTTGGCCATTGCCGCAGTGTTGCAGGCAAAAACGATGACAGGCGACCGCGTCATCCTGATGTATCCGCCCGGGGTGGCGTTTATTCCGGCGTTTTTCGGCTGCCTCTACGCCGGGACGATCGCGGTTCCCGTGAATCCTCCCACGCGCGCCCGTCATCTCGATCGCATTGACTCAGTGATGGCCGATGCGGGCGCCCACGTGGTGTTGGCGACCCAGTCGGTGCGCGACGCCGTGGGCTCCACACCGCTCCCGCCCGCCTGGCGCAGGTGCGAATGGCTAGACGCCGAAGCCGTGCCGATCGTGTGGGCCGAGCGATGGCGTCCGCATCGCCCGCGTCCCCACGATGTCGCGTTCTTGCAATATACGTCCGGGTCGACGGGCACGCCGCGTGGCGCGATGATCACGCATCGCAATATGATGCACAATCAATGGATGTTTCACCGCGCGTTTGCGACGGATGCTGCGAGTGTGTTTTGCGGTTGGGTGCCGCTCTTTCATGACATGGGTCTGATGATCCAGGTCGTCCATCCGGTCTATATCGGCGCGTCCAGCCTGCTCCTTTCTCCGTATGATGTGATGGCCCGCCCCGCGCGCTGGCTCCGGGCCTTGACGCGGCATCGTGCCACGCACACCGCCGCGCCGAATTTCGCCTATGATGTGTGTGTTCAGCATGTGACCGCCGAAGAGCGCGCGACGATCGACCTGTCCCACTTGCGTTGCGCCATTAATGGGGCGGAGCCGGTACGCGAATCGACGATGTGCCGCTTTGCCGCGGCCTTCGCGCCGCACGGTCTCCGCACGTCCGCGTTGTTGCCTGCCTACGGGATGGCCGAGGCGACGCTCATGATTGCCGCCGCGCCCCATGGTCAGCCGGCGGCGTATTCCCATTTTTCTCGCCGCGATTTGGATCGGGGGAGGGTCGCATGTCCGCAGTCCACGGCCTCCGCCGACACGGTGTCACTGCCGGGCTATTTGGTTTCCTTTGGCGACCAAGAAGTCCGCATTGTGGACCCGGTGCGGCGAGTGTTGCTCGCCGATGGCGTCATCGGTGAAGTGTGGGTGCGCGGCGCGCATGTGGCGAAGGGGTATTGGAAGAAACAGCGGGCCTCGCAGGATCTATTGCGCGCGCGCTGTGTCGGTATCGATGCCGAACGTCGGTATCTGCGCACTGGCGATTTAGGTTTTTTCTACCAAGGCCGCCTCTTTCTTACTGGCCGCGCGAAAGACGTGATGATCATTCGCGGACGCAACATTTATCCGGAGGATCTTGAGCATGCCATCCGCCAAACGGGATCGCGATGGCTGCAGGGGTTGAATGCGGCCTTTACCCAGGACGCGCATGGGGAAGCTTGCGTCGTGGTTGTGCAGGAACTGCCCGGTGACGCGACGCTGACAAACGAGGCGCTGCAGGCGTGCAGTGCGGACCTGGCGGCGGAGGTGAACGCCACATTCGACATTGCCTTGCATACGGTGCTGTTTCTCCCGCCGCGCACCATTCCGCGCACTTCTAGCGGGAAGGTGCGGCGGCAACACACGAAATGGTTGTATGCCACGGGGGCACTGCCCGTGCTCCACACCTGGCACGGATGCGTCCAATGCGCTTCGCGCTGCTAAAAAATCGAAATTTTTCCCTTTATGTCGGCGGTCAGGGGATCGCACTTTTTGGCAACGTGCTCCTTACGGTTCCGTTGTCGCTGTATGTGCTACAGCTCACGGGCTCGGCACGACAATTCGCCCAAACCTGGATCATCAGCGCCATCCCGCATGTGCTGATTGGCCCAGTCGTAGGCGTCTGGGTGGACCGGCTCCCGCAGAAACCGCTGCTCATGAGCTGCGATTTTCTGCGGGCCGGTTATTTGGTGTTGGCGAGTTATCTGGCCTGGACACACCAGTGTTCCTTGCTGTTTCTCCAGTGCTCCCTGTTTGGTTTCGCGGTGGTTGCGGTGTTTTTTCGCAGTGGCTGTGCGCCGCTGTTGCCGCGCATGTTGGACGAGGAGGAACTGATTGCCGGCAATGCGCTGCGCCGATTTGTGATCCGGGCCAACGAAGTGGCTGCGCCAGTCCTTGCCACGCTGTGCTATCAATGGTGGGGGATGCCGACGATCTTCGCGCTGACCGCCGTGACATTTGGTTGTGCCGGCGTCATGAAGCTCGGACTGTTGTTGCCGCCTCGCGCCGTACCATCCTCCCCACGTTCGTTTTGGAAGGAACTGCCGATCGGGTTTCAGACGGTGATCTGCGATCGACGCTTACGCTCCTTGGTGCTGAATGGAACGTTGACGCAATGTTTTATCACGCCGTTTTTTATGCTCGGCACGCTCCATATTTTGATTCAGGTCATGCAGGTGCCCGAGGTTTATGTGGGCACGCTCCGCAGTTGTGCCGTGATCGGTTCGCTGTTGCCGATTGTACTGATCTCCTGGATGCAAGCGCGCTTTCCGCTGACGTGGAATGTGACGTTAGGATTGGGCGGGGTGCTGGGCGCCACGGCGTTGCTTTTTCTGTTGATCGTGCCGGACATCGGCATCTGGCTCAGTCGGCATCCGGCCGGGGCTGCCGCATTTTTTTCCGGCGCCCGTCTGACCTTCGAAATGATGGTGGGGATTTACGGGGTATTTGTCGCCACGTTTTACCAGCTCCACGTCCCGGAACACGATTTGGGAAAATATACGGCAGTGACTCGCATGGCGTATCGTCTGGGGCAAATTGGTGGGTTGTCGCTTTATGGCTATCTCTTCGATGCCCGGCCGCTGACGGACGCGTTTGTCTGTTTATTTTTCGGGATCTGCGTGAAGATCCTGATCCATCTCCCTTTTGTGCTGGCCTCCCGGAAACGGTCGGAATCGTGGGGCGACCGAGCCGCAGAATGCGCCGTGGAGACGGCCTAACCGATGGCGCGCTTGGCAGTCTGTTGTCCCCGATGCTCGTTATCGAGCAGTTCGCGCAGTGCAGCGTCCAATCGTGTCGGCAACGCCAATGCAACACGCCGCATGGTGGCCAGTAGGGCCTGGATGGTGTCGCCGGAGAATTGGCGGGCGTCGTACTGCACAATCCCCGATACCCGTCCTCCGTGCTCCTTGATGTTGAGCGACAGTGGCACGCCCACGTGGACGGGCATGGCGTAAGTATATGGATTCGCGCGCACCACGCAGCGATTGAGGTCCAATCGCGCAGACGGCATGTTCCGATAGTTGAAATGAATTTGATACGGGGTGCCTGTCGCACCGATTTGTGCGGCGTACAACGCCGCAATGTGTTGAATCGGCACCTGTTGGTGTTGATATGCGCCCGTTGTGGCGTGCTGCTCCCGTGTGATGAGCGACCGGACGGATGCAGTGAGGTCGACCCGTCCGCGCACCGGGAGCACATTGATACAGTTGCCGATCAGATCGTCCGCGCCGTGTAAGCGTCCGGCGGATTGGATCCCGATGATCGTGTCCCGTTGCTGAAAGCAGGCGCAAATCGCCGCGCGGTAGAGTGTCAACAACACCGTGAACGGCGTGGTCGCCAGTTGGGTGGCTGTGGTTTGCACGGCGGCGACCACCGCCGACGAGAAATGCGTCGCCAACCGCGTGCCGTGAATGTGGTCTGCCGTGTCACCAAAGAGGGGGAGTCGATCGCCCAAGTGCTCTTGCCAATACCGCAAGCCCGTTGAGCCGTGGTGGGCGAGTTGTTCCTGTTCCCATTGCACATAGTCAGGATACTGCATCGAGACCGGTGGCAAGCAGCGGCGCCATTGCCGCTGCGGGGTGTTCCAAACTTTCGCAAAGTCGCGCAGCAGCCGATTGATCGACCATCCATCGCCGATGAGGTGGTGCAACGTCCAATAGAGGAGTCTTCGGTCGCGTCCGAGTCGCACCGATCCCATGCGGAATAATGGGGGCTGTGTGACGTCAAACTGACGGGCCTTCTCTTCGCACAGCAGCGCTGCAATCTGTGCCGCACGATCCGTGACCGCGATGCGCGAAAGATCCCAAATGGCGATGTGGGCGGGAGCGGATGCGTGCACTTGTTGGCGCGGCCTCGCCGCTTCCTGAATAAAACCGGTGCGTAAGACGGCATGGCGGGCGATGAGGAACTCGAGGACTGCGCGGGCGCGGGCCGCGTCGAACGGGCCGTGCACGTCGGCCACGCGCATGATGTGGACGGCGTGATCCTCCGGCCGTTCGTGCTGACGGCGCCACATGCGTTCCTGGGCGCATGACAGCGGATGGGTTTGGTGTGCCGTCTTTCGGGCCGATGCGGGTTTCGACGCTGCATTGGCAGGCTGCGGCGCGTTGTCTAGCGTGGCGCAAAATGCGCGTAACGACGCGGCGGCGAAAAAAGACGGGAGCGAGATGTCGACCGGCCATTGTGCCCGCAACTTCGTCACGAGACGAATTGCCATCAGCGAATTGCCGCCGGCCGCGAAAAAATTGTCGTCGATCTGCAGTGCCGTGCGTTCGGTGAGGTCGCGCGCGATGGTCAACACCATCTGCTCCGTTGCTGTCATTGGCTGGGGCGTCGCCGTGTCGTCCGGCTGCGTGGCTGCGATGGCGAGGAGTTGCTGTTTATCGACTTTGCCGTTGACCGTGAGGGGAATGACGTTGACCGGCACATAGAGTGCCGGCAACGCCGCCGACAACACTGTGCGGGCGAGCCAATCGCGCAGTGTCTGTGCGGTCAGCGCGGTCTCGGCGACGTAGAATGCGAGTAATCGTTTCCCATGGTCGGTGGTGGAGACCACGACTGCCGCTGCACGGATATGGGGATGCGCGGCGAGCTGGTGTTCGATCTCTGCGGGATGGATGCGCACGCCGTGGATCTTGACCTCGTCATCCACGCGGCCATGGATGGCCAGCGTCCCATCCGGTCGGATCTGTCCGGTGTCTCCGGTGTAATACACGATGTCCGATGGGTCGTTGGTGAGAGGATTGGGCCGAAAGCGCGCATGGTCGGCAGGCGGCACCGAGGGCAAATAGCCGCGCGAGCGGAACGGCGTGCGAATGACCAATTCACCGATTTCCCCGATGGCGCACGGCCGGCCGTCGCGTAGCACGAGCACGACGGTTTCAGGAATGGGCCGTCCCAGCGGCTGGACGCCCGGTGGCGGCTCGTCGGGGACCGGATAATATGTCTTGGCCATCATCGTCTCCGTCGGACCGTAAATGTTGGTCACTTGGCCCGCGAAGGCCTGCCGCCACTGCACGACCAACGACCGATCCAGCGGTTCGCCGCCGAAGATCACATGTCGCAACGCGCGCAAGCCACGCCCGCTGGCCGCGTCGCGGATCAACAGACGCCCGATGCTCGGCACGGTATGCATATGCGTGACCCGCTCCGTCTCCAGCCACGCGACCAGCGTGTCCGGCCCACAACATTCCGCGGGCGGGATCACCAAGCGCGCCCCATTGGCCAGTGCCAAAAAGGTCTCTCGCATGAACGGTTCGAAGCCCGGCGTGTAGAGTTGCGCCACTCGCGCATCTGGGGTGATCGCGACTTGGCGACTCAGCCAGTGATGATAGTGTGCGAGTCCCGGAATGGCGCCGACAATCCCTTTGGGTGTGCCGGTACTGCCCGACGTAAAATAGATATAGGCGGCACCATCGTCCGGGATCGCTGGCAATCGTTTCGGCGCGGCGGGCGGCTGTGCCAGCAGCGATGCGAACGGGATGCTCTCCGGCAACGTGAGCGATGTCGCGACGCACAGCACCTGGGTGCAGCGCGCCTCTCGGAGCATGAGGGCCAGCCGCTCTCGAGGAAACTGATGATCGAGCGGCACTGGCACCGCGCCGGCGCGCATGACGGCCAAGAGCGCGAGAATCATCTCGAGCGACCGTCCACCGACGACGCCGACGGGCGTGTTCGCCGTGACGCCCCGAGTTCTTAATGCCGCGGCCGCGCATTCGACGCGGCGCCAACACTCCCGATACGTCATCGTGCGATGGCCTTGTTGCAGTGCGATCTTGCGGGAGTGGCGGCGCGCCTGCAGGTGTACTGCATGGAGGGGATGTTGTTGCGGTGTGGCATCCAACGGACGCGCCCATTGTTGCCAGACCGCCGTGGAGCGGGCGTCGTCCAGCGTGATGGCACTGAGTGGTTGCCCCGGCGCGTCGACGATTTGCGCCAGGATCCGTAACCATTGATCCCGCATGACGCTCACGCGCTCGGCGGTGAAGAGATCCGTATTATAAATCCAACTTCCTTCTAAACCGCCCGGCACTTCGGTGAGATTGAGCAGCAGGGGATCGCGGGAAAATAGATGTTCTTGTGCGACACGTTCGCCACGCACGCCGTGTAAACGGAACTGACGGCGCGGCATATTGCGCAGATTCAGTACTGTTTGGTAAAGCGGTGGCCGATTCGGGTGGCGCTCGCACTGGAGCCTTTCCACGAGGGTGTCGAACGGGACTTCCTGATGGGCGAAGGCACCCAATGTGGCGATGCGTTCTTTGGCCAGCAATTGGGCAAAAGTCATCGTGTCGTCCAGCTCGACACGGATCGGCAACATGTTGATAAAAAATCCGATGGCGTCTTCGAGCTCGACCCATTGGCGTCCCGCGACCGGTGTGCCGACAATCACGTCCCGATGGTTTGTCAGTCGCGCCAACAACACGCGATAGGCACTCATCAGCAACATGAATAACGTGGCATCGTGCTCCCGCGCGACGTGGTGCAGCCGCCGCAACGTCGAGGCCGGCACGACAAAGTCGATTCGCCCGCCGGATTTCCCCAATATTTTTGGCCACGGCTTGTCGCTGGGGAGGGGCAGAATGGAGGGCCGGTCGCCGAGATGCTGTCGCCAATATTCAAGATGCGGCTGCAGCTGCGCATTGGAGAGCGTGTTCCGTTGCCACAGGGCATAGTCGGGGTACTGCACGGCCAATGGGGGGAGTGCGGGCGCGGTGCCTTGCCGATCCGCCTCCCACAGCGTCAAGACCTCGTGCACGATATTGCGAATGGACCATCCGTCACAGACGATGTGGTGAATCGTGATGACCAACACATAGTGCGTCGTGGACATCTTCACGAGGCTCACGCGCAGCAATGGCGGATTGCTTAAGTCGAATGGGGCTTGTTCTTGCGCAGCGACGAGACGACTGAGCCGCCGTTGACGTGTCCGTTCGGTGCATGGGCTGAGATCATGATGGACCACGTGGAAGGGCATTTCGTTCCACACGTGTTGATAGGGGCCGTTGTCATCCGCGCACAAGGCGGTGCGCAGCGCCTCATGGCGGGCGATGATCGTCCGGAAGATGTCGCCCATCCGTTCGGGCGCGAGGGGGCCGATCAGCCGTTGTCGCCGCGTGAGGTTGAAGCCGTCATTGGTGGGGTCGAGTTGATGCAAGATCCACAAACGCTGTTGGGCGAACGAGAGCGGCGCCCGATGTCGATGCTCGGCTGCCGGGAGATGCGTCGGCACGGCGCTCTCCGGTGCGCGGCGCAACACGTCGATGCGCTCGGCAATGGCGCCCACCGTGTGGAGCGTGAAGATCTCCTGCAGCGGGAAGGTGATCTGAAAAGTCTCCCGCATGCGTGCGACCAATCGGGTCGCTTGCAGCGAATGTCCGCCGACGTCGAAAAAGTTGTCGTTGGTCCCGATCGGTGTCCGCTCCAATAGGGATTCCAGCGTGGCGACGAGCCACTGTTCCGTCGCTGTCGTGGCGGGTGTGTGTGTCGCCATCGGTTCGCTCCGGAGTGGATCGGGCAGTTGATGCTTGTCGACCTTGCCATTCGGGAGCTGCGGAATCTGCGCCACGCACAGCACATATTGCGGGACCAGCGCGGAGGGAAGTTTGTGGCGCAGCCACGTGCGCAGCTCGGCGCTGGTCAGCGTGGTCGCGCCGGCGACGTAGGCGGCCAGATACGAGCCGTGCTGCGGCGTCGTGCCGCTGATGACTGCGCAGTTCTGTACGTGCGGATGTTGGAGGAGTGTCTGTTCGATCTCTTGCGGATGGACTCGCACGCCATGAATTTTGATTTCCTCGTCGAGTCGTCCCGCAATCACGAGGTATCCATCCGCGTGGTATCGCCCACAATCCCCGGTGCGATACACGAGATCGTCGGCATGAGCGGCGAGGGGATCGACACAAAACCGCGCGCGGTCTTGCTCCGCTGTTTCGGGGAGATATCCGGCGGAGCGGTACGGACTCCGAATCACGATTTCCCCCGATTCATTGGTGCCACACGGTCGATTCCCGGAGAGGATCTGCAGTGCCACGCCCGGCAACGGCGTGCCGATCGGCTGCACGCCGGGTTGCGGCGGATCCGGCACGCGATACATCGTGCAATGGAGCGTCGTTTCGGTGGGGCCGTAGATGTTGAAGATCTCTGCCGGGAAACATTGGCGGATTTGCCGAACCACCGTGTCGGTCAGCGGCTCGCCGCCGAGGAGCAACGTGCGCACCGACGGACACGTCAGTCCGCGGGCCTCGGCCATCCACACGGCGGCCACGCTGGGGACCGTTTGGACGATCGTCGCCCGCTGGCGTGCGATCCACTGGAGGATATGGCGCGGCGTGGCCGTATCGGCGTCGGGCGGGAGCAGCAATTCGGCGCCGGTTGTGAGGGCGAGGAACAGTTCGCGCATCAGTGGTTCAAACCCGATCGGATAGAGTTGCGTGACGCGATCGGCGTGGGTTACGGCCAACGCGTGAGCGGTGGAGGCGACGACATGCGCGAGTCCGCGCCACCGGCCCAGAATGCCCTTCGGCGCGCCGCTACTGCCGGAGGTAAAGAAGAGATACGGCATGCCGCCCGGATCGAGTGGCGGCAAGGCCGCGGACGACCCGGGCGGCAAATCATAAAAATACTTCGTGGGAAGATCCTCCACAGTGGCCACGTCATCGTCCGACGGCACCAACAGCGCGAGTGTCACCTGTGCGGCATGGATCATCGCTTGCCGTCGTTCGTAGGGGAGCGTTGTGTCGATCGGAACGGCAGTGCCGCCCGCGCGCATCACCGCCAACAGCGCCATACACAGGTCAATGGAGGCGCGGCCGACCACTGCCACGCGCGTGTGCGATGCCACGCCGATGCGCCGCAGCGATCGAGCTTTTCGCTCCACTTGGTCAAGGAGCGCGGCATAGGACATCGTCTGGTCGCCTTGTGTCATCGCCGGATGCGACGGACATTGCCGCGCGATTTGCGCCAGCGTGGCCAATGGATGGGCCGCCGGTCGAGGCGGTTGTGGCATCGGAGCGTGCCGTGTCGGTGCCGGTGCGGCGACATCGCCGAGGCAATATTCGTGGACGAGGCGATCGGCATGGGCCACGATCTGCTCCAGCAGTACAAGCCATTGCGCGGCCATTGCCTCGATCGTGGATCGTTGAAACAGTTCGGGTTGATAGATCAGGGTGCCGCGCAAGACCGTGTCTTCTTCGGAAATATGCAACCCGAGCGGGTCCCGGGCCATCGTGAGCGGATCGGGCGCCTCGCGGACGTGCACGCCGTCCAACGCGCATTCCGTTTGCGGCATATTGCGATAATTGAAGATCACCTGAAAGAGCGACGCATCGCGCCCGTGCAGGTTGCGTCGCGCCGCAGCGACCATCTGTGCATAGGGATAGTCTTGATACGTATACGCGTAGAGAGCCGCCTCCGTTTCGGCGCGCAACATGGTCGTGAACGGGACTGCGTCGTCCACGATGAGGCGCAGCGGCAGCATATTGATGAAAAATCCGACGACCGCTTCCAATGACTCCATCCGCCGCCCCGCGATGGGGATGCCGATCACCAGATCAGGTTGTCCGGAGAGACGCGTCAGCAAGAGGCGGAAGGCGCAGAGTAACAACACGAATAGGGTAGTGTGCTGGGCCCCAGCCAGTGCGCGTAATCGTTGGACCAGCTCCGGCGATACGACCAGTTCCACGCGTTCGCCTCGATGGCTCAGTGTCTCCGGCCAGGGCGCATCATACGGCAACGTGAGCCGTGTCGGCGCGTTCGCCAACTGCTGTGACCAATAGCGCGCGTGCGGGGCAAATTTTCCTGCATCCATCAACTGTCGTTGCCACTGCGCAAAGTCGGTGTAGGCGATCGCCGATGAAGTGTCGACGCGGCCGGGATCACGCCAATAGGCGCACAAGTCGCGCAATAATATGGCGGACGACCAGCCATCGCAGACGATGTGATGGATGCACAGCACGAGCTGCCAGCGGTGGGGGGCCAGCTTGAGTAACGCGGCGCGCATCAAGGGGGGATGTTCGAAGTCGAACGGTTGCTCGATCCACGGCGACACCAGCGCCTCGATCTGTTGGGCCTGGGTGGATGCCGCGCATGCGGCGAGATCCCAGTGTTGGAGGGAGAGCGGCGCGCTGGCATGCACTCGTTGCACCGGGTCCTCATCGGACTGATGAAAACTGGTGCGCAGCGCCGGATGTCGATCTGTGAGTCGTCGGAGTACGCGTTCGATATGGGCCCGCGAGACGGTGCCTTCCAGCGTATACGCGCGAAAGAGATGATAGCGTGGCGAGTGCGGCTCCAGCCGTTGCGCAAACCAGAGGCGCCATTGGGGATACGACAACGGCGTGTTTGGCGATCTGTGAGGGCGAATCGGCGGCAACAGGATCTGCGCGCCGTGTTCCTTCAATTGCCGCACCTGGCGCGCGATTGCGCCCAACGTGGAGGCCTGGACTACTGTGCACACATCCAATTCCACATGGAGCGTTTCCCGCACGGCCGCGATCACGCGGGTGGCCAACAACGAATTGCCGCCGACGTCATAGAAATTGTTGGCCGGCGAGAGCCGCGGCTGTTGCAACAGGCGCCGCACGATATCGAGGAAGATCTCTTCCAAGCCGTCGGAGCCGCTGGGCACGGTATCGGATGGTGCGGCGATGGTGGTCGCAACACTCGGAAGCGGCAACGCGGCCACGTCCACTTTGCCGTTGGCGGTCGTGGGGAGTCGTGGCAGATGGATAAAATGCCGCGGCATCACTTGGGTGTACTGCCGCAGATGTGCATGCCATACGGTCGTCGGGATCGGTCGAGTGCTGACGTAATACGCGATCAATTCCGTGCGCGTGTCCGTGCGCTGCGCCAGCACATAGGCCGTGCGCACGTCCGGTATTCGCGTGACGTAGTGCTCGATTTCCCGCGGCTGTACGCGGATCCCGTGGATTTTACATTCGTCGTCGATGCGACCGAGGATCTCCACGACGCCGTCATCACGGCGATAGCCACGGTCGCCGGTATAGTAGAGGCGGTCTGCCGAATCGCCGGTCGCCGGATTGCTGCGGAAGCGCGCGGCCGTGTCCGCGTCTGCTAAATAGCCCTGCGCTTGCCACGGCGTGCGGAGGACAATTTCTCCGATCTCGCCGACATCGCAACAGCGCTCCGCATCCATGATATATAGCTCACAATCGGGGATGGGCGTGCCGATGGGTTGAATGCCCGCTCGACAGGCGGGCGGGACGACATACACGGTCTTCGCGAGCGTCGTTTCCGTCGGACCATAAATGTTGAGGATGGTCGCGTGTGGTGGCAACAGCATGCGCCACCGCTGCACCAACGCCGCGTGCAATGGTTCGCCCCCCAGCACCACGGTCCGCAAGTGCGGCAGACGCGTCGTGGTGGAGGGTTCCGCCAACCGATGGTCGGCGACACTGGGGACCGTATGCACGAGCGTCATGGCCTCCCGGTGCAGCCATTCCACGAAGCTCGACGCGCGCGCATCGTGGAGCACCAACGTGGCGCCCGCGTGCAACGCAATGTACAGATCCCGCAGAAATGGTTCAAAGGCAATATGGTACAGACCGCTGACGCGGTCGTCGGCGCCGATCGCGTATGTGGCACAGAACCACTCGACGTATTGCCGAATACCGCGTGCCCGACCGATCACTCCTTTGGGGCGTCCCGTGCTGCCCGAAGTGAAAAAAATGAAGGTGACGTCATCGGGAGTGGCGTATGCGGTGGCCTTTTGCAGAGCGATTCTTGGCGCCGGATCGCAGCCAGCGCGTGGGATCCAGACGGGACAGGCAATTTCTTCCAGCCAGGCATCGGGCGCCTCGGCCACCACTAGCCCGCACGCGCTCTGCAGCAGCATACTCCGCTTCCGCTCCGGTGGCAGCTCGGCATCGATGGGAACGATCGTTGCGCGGAGTTTCGTTAATGCCAGCAGAGAAATAATCGTGTCGAGGGTTGCGGACCCGTAACACGCGACCGATGCCCCGGCGCGCAACGCGGGCGCGAGCTGGGCGGCTCGGGCCGCGACCGCGTGCGCCAATGCGGCATAGGTCATCGTGGTGCCTTGGTGGCGTATCGCAGCTCGCTCGCCATGCAATGCGAGTGCATGATCAAGTAATTCCGACAACGGAGGGCGTGGGCGCGCCGGTATCGGACGCGCGAATCCAGGCGCGTGCCGCGTGGCCAGCCAATGGGCGCGCACGGGTGCATCGGGTGCGTGCAGCAGCCGCGCGAGCAGCCGCGTGGTCTGTTGCATCAAGCGTGCGATGTGTGGCCGACCGTACCGGTGCGTTTGAAAATTCCACAACATGGTCATCGTGTCGCGCTCTTCCGCCAGCGTGACCGTCAACGGAAATTTCGCGTGCGGTTCAGGCAACGGCACTGCACGGAGATGGCTTGCGCCCAGCTGTGCCGAGCTGGATGGGGCCAAGTGGTTGAGCAGGACTTCAAACAGCGGATAGGCGCCTCGCGCGTTGGGGCGGAGCGCATGGATGATTTCGCGGGCCGACACCGCTTGATGGATCAGTGTCGCACGCAGCTGCGCGCCGGTGCGACGCAGTAGCGCATGAAAGGTCTCGTCAGGGTCGTGGGCGGCACGGTACGGCAAGGTATTCACGCAATAACCGATCGCGTCGTGCCATGACGGCTCAACGCGTCCCGCACAGCTCAGGCCCAGCAGGAAAGACGAGTGTCCGCTCTGCCGTGCAAACAGCACGGTCAACATGGCCAGGAAACATTCAAAGACCGTCGCGTCCTGTGCTTGCGCAAAGCGGCGCAGCGCCTCGCTGTGCCGGTTGTTAAAGGTGTGGGAACACGTTTCCCCAGCGGTGTCGGTCGTTCCGTCTGGATCCTCCGGATGCGCTAGCCGCAGCTGCGGTGGATGGTCCCGTAGCACCTCCTCGAAAAATGTCGTGGCCTCCGAAGAAAATTCGGTGCGGTGCGTCGCGTGGTGCTGTGCGATGTCGGAAAATGTGGTTCGCGGAATGAGTTGGGGAATTTCTCCGCTCCGGACGGTGGCATAGGCCGAGCTCCAGGCGCGGACCAGGAGTTGTAGCGACCAATAGTCGATGACCACGTGATGGGCCGTGAGTTGGATGAGCGCGCCTGTGGAATCGGCCACGATCAGGACCCGCAGCAACGGGCCCTCATTCAACGCAAACGGTCGACGACGTTCGCGGCCGCACAGATCGCGGACCGCTCGCTGGAGGTGTCCGCCCGTGGTCAGCAACTGCGGTACCGTGCATTCCATCCATGGGATCGTCTTCTTCCCGCTGATGACGAGTTTGGGATGTTCCCGTTCGCGTCGGAGAGAAGCCCGCAAGATCGGATGAGCACGAGCGACCGCGTCTAACGCCGCTTGGAGGGCGAGGCGGTCAGGTGCCGGATCGCAATGCCATGCCGCCGCGACGTTGTAAGTGGCCTTGTCGGGGAAATAGTCATGGGCGAACAATAACTGGGCTTGACCTGGTGTGCAGAGGATCTCGTTGGCTCTGAGGTCCTCGGCGAGATGCGGCGTTACAGGGGCTCGCGTACCCTTCGCCTCCGGCTGTGATTCCGCCAGAAACCGTTCCACTGCGCGGACGGTAGGATGCGTGAAGCATAACGTGGCGGGAATTTCGCGCTGCAGTGCCCGACTCAAGGCCCCGGTGCAGAGCAGTTGGTCGAGCGAACTCAATCCGTAGTGGGTGAATGGCGTGTCCGGGTCGACCGTGACCGCGCGTCCGGTTGTTTGATGGAGATAGTCCGCGAACCACTGCGCCAAATGCATAGCCGGTGCAATAAGCAAAAGATCTGCCAATGAAATGTTCCTCGTCCCAAGGGGCTGGATATCCGCCGCACTCTCCGCAAACGGCGCGTGCGCGCTGAATTGTCCGGAACGTCGGAATCGCGTGTCCGCTATCTCGTGTTTTTATCGCACGCCGCTCGGACATGGCGCCCACGCCAAACACTCAACCGCTCGAGAATCCTATCGCAACCGCTGCGTCCGCTGATTGGCACTGCGCTTGCTTTACACAGGCACTATGCAGCGATCACAGAGACCGATCATTCTGGGAGTGACTGAAAGCGATTGCCACGTCGTGGCCAACCGACTCATCGAATTGCAGCTGCGCGCGGACGGTTGGTCGGTCCTGAATTTAGGTGTCTGTACCCCTGTGGCCGAATTTGCCGCAGCGTATGCGGAGCATCCGGATACGCCGGCGATCTTGATTGGCTCGTTGAATGGTCATGGCTACGACGACTTGCAGACATTGCCCCGCTATCGGGAGCGATACGACATCCACTGCCCGATTGTTTTGGGCGGGAACCTCAGTGTCGGCAGTCAAAAGACGCATGCGGACGAAACGCGATTCTATGCGTTGGGTGTGACCCACATCTTGCGTGAGCTGTGCCAGATTTTGCCGCTCCTCGCCACATTCATGGATGCTGAGACCGCGCGTATCGTCGCGGCGTCGGCAGATGATCGAACAGTGTACAAATCAAACACTACACAACAAGGCGGAATCTATGGGCGTTCCAGAAATAGGGCGCTGTATGCAAGCGCTCGGTGGGGGGCTGGCCTTTCGCACTGCATTTGAGGGCGAACCCGCTGCGGATGCAACGCAGGAGGAATACAGTAGTCCGGGATTCCCCGGGCCGTTGCTCAATCTCTTTTACCGGGTGTGCCTGACGCCCTCTTTGTCGTTCAAAGTGGGGGTCGACTTTGGCAGGTCTTCGGAAGGTGCAGTATATAGACGTACCGATGAGTGGTCCTGTGACTATTTTGGCGATGAGGATTTCGATGGGCGGCCGCACAGGATCGAAAAAATCTGTGGATTCGGCGGGACGCTGCAACGCGACGACAGCCGGCTCGTGTTGAGTGGTAATCTGTCTCTTCATCCGGTGTTCTTCCAGCGTGGGCCGGTGTCGTGGTCCCTCGGGCCACGACTGGATATCGGCGGGTATTTCCCGGCGATCGACAATCCCGGCAGCGCCTTTGTCGGTCTGTCCGGCGCGACGGAAATCCTGATGGGCGTTGAAAACTTCCGCACCGGTCTCGAGGTGTACGGCGGAGGGCTGTACGAATTCGGCTCCGGCCTACGCCCGGTACTTGGCGCGCAATGGGTGTTTGAAGTCAGATGGTAAGCAGGCGTTGATAACGATCCGCCGCGCGACTGCGGGCGACGGTACTGACTATTACGCGAGATCCTGCAACCACGCCTCAATCCCGTAGAGCGGCACGTCGTGGATGCGGTCGTGTACCGCAAATGGATGCTCAGAGAGTTTGCAGCCGAAGGAGCTGTGCGGATGGGACGCGAGGAACAGGTGGAGGCTCTTTAATCCGCCGCGTTGTCCCGATTTCACTTCGACGGGAATGATCCGATGGCCTTTGGTCACCAGAAAATCGACTTCGGCGTTGCTGGTGGCGGCTTCGCGGTGCCAATAGAAAAGTTCCGGCTGAAGAGTCGGGTCGGCGTAGGCGACGAATTCTTGCGCCACGAATTGTTCCGCGATGGCCCCGACGTTGATGACAGTGAGCGGTGTGGTGATCCACGTCTTCATGTCGAGCCCTAAGAGTCGTTGTGCAAGTCCGACGTCGAAGAAAAATACTTTGAAGCGTTGGTCGTGCTTTGTGGCGCCCAATGGGATGCCTTGGCCACTGGTGTGATACGCCAGTCGTGCAATCCCCGCCATCGTGAGTAGCGTGAGCGCTTGTTTGATTGTCCCGGCGCGCGTCTGTGGGTCGACGCGCGCGCAGGTGAACTTTTGTCCGAGCTGGGTGGGGATGGCGGTAAACACTTGCTCGACATGGGTGATTTGACGGCGGCGGGCGTATTTCTGAAAGTCCTGCCGATAGGCCTGCAGAATTTCGTCTTGTAGTTGTTGGCAGAGTCGGACATCGCGGTGGTCGAGCCAGGCACGGACGACCGCCGGCATGCCACCGAGCCACAGATATTGTTGGAGCTGTTCCAGGAGACGATCATGGACCAGCGGGTCGACGTGTCCGCTGTGGAGGTGTTCCCGGAGGTCTTGATGACCGGACGCGGTGAGAAATTCGGCAAAGGAGAGCGGATGGAGGTGGAGAAATTGGATGCGCCCCACAGGGAGTCCCAACTGGGCCAGCGTGAATTCGATCAACGAACCGGCGGCGATCACGTGTAGTTCTGGGAATTCTTCTTTGAAGTAGCGGAGTGCTTGCAGGGCGGGTTCACATTCTTGGATCTCGTCCAAGAAAAGGAGCGTGGATCCTGCTTGGAGTTTTCGACCGGCATAGAGTGAGATCCGTTCGATGAGTCGTGGTATCTGCAGGTCGCCTTCGAAGAGCGTCTTGGCGGTGCGGTCCCGGTCAAAGTTGATTTCGATGAGGGTCTCGAATGTCTTCGCAAATTCGTGTACCAGCCAGGACTTCCCTACTTGGCGTGCGCCTCGCAGGAGCAACGGCTTGCGCAGCGGCTGTTTTTTCCATTCATAGAGTGAGTTTAGTAAATGTCTTTGCATTAATGGTATTTATACACGCTTCTGATGATAATAGAACATTTATTTCTATCATACATGATAAATGTGGCACATTTAAATTGGTATATTGGGTAGAAAATGGCACTTTTCTACGGCTGTGGGTTGCCTAGTTATGGGTGCTGCGCTTGCGCCGCCATGGGCGCCGGGAGTGGCGTGCGCCGTGTGGGCGTGAGGCCTTGGGCGCGGACCCATTGGAGGACGGTTTCGGTTTCGGCCTCGATGGTGGCGCCGGCGAGTTGGGTGACTTGGTCTTCGAGTGGGACGTCGAAGTCGTGGGCGCCGCAACGCAACGCCTCGGCGCCGGCGGCGCGTTGGGTGAGAATCGAGCTGCGCAACATCGGGATGTTGTCGAGGTAGAGGCGGGCGAGCGCCATGGTGCGCAGATATTCGGCGTCCGACAGGCGTGATCCGCGCAGTGCGGTGTGGTCCGGTTGATAGGTCCAGAGTAGGAAGCTGGCGAAGCCGCCGGTTTCGTCTTGCAACGTGCGGACGTGGCGCAAATGTTCGATGCGGTCGGCCCAGGTTTCGCCGAAACCGATTACCATCGTGGCGGTGGTGCCGAAGCCGAGGCGTTGCGCGCAGCGCATCCCGTCGAGATATTCTTGCACGCTGTATTTTTTCGGCGAGAGACGTTCACGCCACGCATCGGTGAGTATTTCGGCGCCGCCGCCGGGGATCCAACGTAATCCCGCATCGTGCAAGCGACGCAGCGCCGTTTCCAGCGCGACGCGCGAGGCGCGGGCGATGAACATCACTTCGACGATCGTCGGGCCGTAGATTTCGAGCGCATCGCCGTAGCGGGCGCGGACCGCGCGAAACATCGCTTCGTAGTGATCGAGTTTCAGCCGCGGATTGAAGCCGCCTTCCATCGCGACGAGACGGCCACCGTGCGCGATCAGGTCGTCGAGCTTGGCGAAAATTTGCTCGTCCGTCAGGACGTAGCCTTCCGGATGATTGGGGCGACGGTAAAACGCGCAGTAGCGGCAGTCGGCGACACAGACGTTAGTGTAGCTGACGATCCGCATGATCAGATAGCTGGCCGCGCCGTCGGGATGAAAATGGCAGCGGATGCGGTGCGCGGCCTGTGTCAGCTCCGCGAACGGGGCATGTTCGGCCAGTTCAAGGGCGTCGGAATCGTTCAGGCGCATATATCACTGTGGTGTCAGGATGACGGCTCTTACGCACGTAAAAATCGTTCCGCGCCGAGGGCGGCGACGGTACCTTGGGCGGCCGCGATCACCGGGAGTTGCGGGACGCCGCAGAGGATGTCGCCGCACGCAAAGACGCCGGGGATGCTCGTTTCCATGGTGTCGTTCACTAACACATTGGCGTGGGCGCCGAGATCGACAGTACCGGTCAAGTATGTGGTCTCGCTGTGCGGGGTGTGGTGGTAGAGATAGACGGTGCGGACCGGGAGGACTTTTTCTTGGCCGGCGCTGAGCAGCACGATTTCTGTCAACGCGCCTTGGCCACCGCGGAGTTCCTTCAGGCTGGCGCTGAGGTGACAATGGATGTGCGATTCCGCCTTGAGGCGTTCTTGCAGCGGCTCCGGGATGTCGAGTTTGTTGGTGGGGATGATGAACGCGACCGTTTCCGCGATCTTGGCCAATGTGAGGGCGGCTTGCGCGGCTTCGGCCGTCTTGCCGAACACGGCCACACTCGTTTTGCGGGCGAGCGCGCCGTCGCGCGGGACAGAATACGCGACGCCCTTGCCGAAATATTCCGCCTCGCCGGGGAGGAGATGGGCCGGGGCGCCGCAGCCGCTGGCCAACACGACACAGCGGGCCTCGAATTTTTTCCCGTCGTTGCCGAACAAGATCCGACCGCTGGCGGCGAGCGCGGTGCTGGTGACTTCGAGTTCGCGGAAATCGGCGCCGAATTCGCGGGCCTGCCAACGGAGGCGCTTCACCAATGCCTCGCCGGTGATCTTATCGCCGACGCCGGGGAAGTCGAGCACTTGGTGGGCGCGGGCGAGCGCGCCGTGGCCCACGCCCTTGTCGAGGACCAGCGTGCGGAGTCCGGCCCGCGCGGCGTAGAGGGCCGCGGTGGATCCGGCAGTGCCGCCGCCGACAATAATCACATCATGAGAAGGGGCCATTTATTCGCTCCACATCAGGGGTGGGAGGGCGGGGATCAATTGGGCGGCATGGGCCTCGCGGAGCAGTGTGGTGATCGCGAGTTCCTCTTCCGCGCCCATCCGAACGGTGCGTTGATTCACATACATGCCGACGAAGCGATCGATCAGTTCCGTAGGCAGGTCGCGCGCAAATTGGCGCGCGTGGTCGACGGCTTGCGGGCGATGCGCCAACGCGTATTCGATCGAGGCGCGCACATCGTGCGCAACCGTCTGTTGCAGCGCAGCGGGGAGGTTGCGACGGATGCCGTTCACGCCGAGCGGCAGCGGCAAGCGATGGCGGGCGTGCCACCAGCCGGCCAAGTCGAAGACGTTCACGAGTTGGTCTTTTGCAAACGTCAGTTGGCCTTCGTGGATCAGCAGGCCCGCGGCGACGTGGCCGTCGCGGACGGCCGGAAGGATGGCGTCGAAGCGCATCGTCGTGGTCTCGACCGGGCCGAGCGCGAGTTGCAGCGCGAGGTACGCCGTGGTGAGTTGGCCCGGCACCGCGATGGTGGTACGGCGCAACGCCTCCGCGTCCATTGGGCTGCGGGCGACGATCATTGGGCCATAGGTGGCCTCGCCCATGCTGGCGCCGGAGCGGAGCAACGCATAGCGGTCGGCGACGTATGCATAGGCGTGGACGGACAATGCCGTGACGTCGTAGCGCGCGGTCTTCGCGTATTCATTGAGGGTCTGGATGTCGATCAATTCATGCGTATAGTGGATGTCCGGCGAGCCGACTTTGCCGGTGGCGAGTGCATAGAACATAAACGCGTCGTCGGCGTCGGGGGAGTGGGCGATGGTTACGTGCGTCAGTGAGGCGGCCATTAAGGTCTCCAATTAAAATAACGAGCACTGCGTGGCGGTTTCGCTGGCCGTGGTGGTCTCGGGGTGAGTCAGTTGCCACGACACGGGGCAGCGGCCCCTCGTGTTGCCGAATTTCGAGGTGTAGAAGAGTTCTCCGTGTTCGGCGCCGTATTCGTAAATCGTTTTGGTGACTCTCACGTCGTCTTGGCAATACTGCTTCAGTTTCGCTATTTCGCCGCGCCGATAGTAATCGACCGCGTCGAGTCCGCTCCCCGATTTGCCGCTGCCGAGCGTGGCCTGCGCGACGCTCTCCAGGCTGACGCGGTGACCGAGCGCCTTGTGGAGGATTTCGAGGATGTCGAGCATCGGGAGGGTCAGCGGATCGAAGTGGAGATACGGTTTCAGCACGAGAAAATCGAACCGCTTGATGTTGAATCCGACCACGAGCGGGCGTTCGGTGAGGCGTTGCTCCAGCTCGGGGATCTCAGCTTCTTCATACACGCGATATTGGTCGCGCTGATAGCAATAGGTGCCGACGACGCTGACGCCAAGCGCATCGCAGCGGCGATCGGCGTGGTCGCTGAAGATGGACTTGGTTTCCAAGTCGAGGACGAGGATATTCGGCGCCATGGAGGCGTAGTAGTCAGGGCCGTGGGCGCGATGCAATGCCTTTTTACAATTTGTTATGGGCGACGAACCAATGGGCGCCGTCGGCGGAGACGAGGAAATTGTGGTTGGGCGCGGACGTGCTGCCGTCGAAGTGGACATCGTAGAGGTCGAAGGCGCCGCGCAGCGTGAGCGTTTCGTCGGTGCTGACGGCCGCGAAGGCATTGTCGGACAAGACGAGTTGATCGCCGTCGCGCAGCCCGCCGGCGACCAGCCAGTGTCGTTCGCCGCCGCGTTCGACCCAGAGTGGATGGTTGTCGGTGACGGCCAATGTGGTGGGGACACCGGTGGCGTCGCGGAGTGTCAGGTCGAGCAACGTCGCGGAAGTGACCGCGTGGGTCAACACGGCGGATGGGTGTTGAAATGCGATCTGACCGGTCTGTTCATCGACGGTCGCGATGCGGGGTGCGGTGGACTGCTCCCCCTCACCCAACTGCAATGGTGAGCAATGCTCCCGCTCGTCGCATTGCTGTAACCGCTGCTGCGGGCCATGCAGCGGCTCAGGCCGCTGCGCCCTTAGCCTCCCCAAAGGGAGAGGGGGGCGGATCCCCCACGGCAGACCGTGGGGATCATACATCGCGGCCAGGGTGCGGAGGGGGAGCGGCGTGCCGTTGTCGGTCAAGACGAAGGTGTCGCCTGGGAAACAAGCGACGGTACCCGTGCGTTCCGGTACGGAGCAATAGATTTGGTGCAAATCGGTGTGCGGTCCGGCGTCGATGGCCGTTAATTGGGGAATCCGCCACAGCGCAATCGGTTCGCCCGGCGGACAGTCGCCGTCGCTCCACCAATTAGTGCCGGCGCAGGCCAATGTTTGATAACTCAGCAGCCATGTCGCGCTGGTGAGGTATTGCGCGGTGACTCGCCGCACGACGCGTTGCAATTCCGGCGGGAGCGCGGCTTCGTGATAGATCAAACCGGTCGTATCGCCGCAGTCGGTTTGGCCGATGCGCGTGGACGCTAGTTCGGGGTGATTCGTGAGCGTCATGATGATGCTGAGGAGTTCGGTCGGGAGGGCACCGATCTGTTCGGGAGAGAGCGGACCGTTGCGGCGCATGACCGGGAGGACGTCGTCGACCCACGTGCTGCGGTCGACTTCCAGTGTGTAGCCGCCCTCGTCGATATGCGTCGCGGCGAGGCGCAGTGCGTATCGGTCGAGCCGATCGATCCGTCGCGCCAATCGGAACAGTTGCGCAGCCGCTTCGGCTTGCCGATCGGTGGGGAGCACTCCGGCGCTGCGGAAGGCCATGCTGACGACGCGGTCGAATTGTTCCTCCGGGGTGTTGGCCGGCGCCCCGGGAAAATCGGCCGGTGTCAGTTCACCGTTGTGATCGCGGTCGTATGGCGTGAGCGCTGCCAACAGCTGCGGATGGTCGGTGAAGAAGGTCGTGGTGCCGTCGGAGACGCGCATGATTAATCTTCCTAGGTGAAATTCCTCGCGGCTTGCCGCGCTTTTTTTCCCCCTCTCCCCAAAGGGAGAGGGAGGTGGATACCCCGCCCCTTGGGGCGGGGTGCATTCATTCCAACTCCAGCATGCTAAAGCGGTCGCCTTCACTCGTGGGCTTCGGCGTCGGCGGTTCGTGGAGTAGTTGCGGCAAGCGGGCGAACGGCGATTCGCTGACGTGTGGGATCCCGACGGCCCGCAACGCCTCACTGAACCAGCCGATTAGCGCGTCCGGCGTCTGTTCGCCGTGTGCGATGGTTCCGAAAATGGTGAGGACGGACTGTAAATGCGCGTGTGGATCGCCGGCGAGGGTTCGGAAAAAATGCTCGAAGACGCGGGTGCGTTGGGCGCGCAGGGCCTCTCCTTGTTCGTCGAGTCCGGTGGCCAGTTGTTCCAACATGAGCGCCGGACGTCCGGCCAATTCGGAGGCGCCGGCGCGGACGGCGAGAAAGTAGAGGATCGCGGCGCCAAGGCCGGTGCGCTCGCGCGCTTCGGCGTCTCCGATCGTGGCATACGCGGTGTCGAGCCCCGCCAAATGGGAGGCCGCCACGATCAGGGAATCCTTGTCTTGGCGGGCGATGTATTCCCGCACCCGCGCTTGGACGACGGCGATCTCCGAACGATTCGCGGCGCGCACGCGTTCGGTGTCGTGTTGGGCCCGCACCCGGGCAACGATCCCGCGCGCCGTCTTAGAGCGGGCGGCCAAGACGGCGACCGCGAGCAAGGCCAGCCAGGGGATGCCCTGCACGACGCTGTCGCGGGCTGCGTACCCGGCGCACGACTCCGGGGCGAGATGTTCAAGTTGGGCGGCTTGGATGGCGTTGCGGCACGCGGTCGGCGTTTCTTGACAGCCGGTGGCCAGAAGGGCGGCTGCCCCGAGGGCCGTTGGCACGGCGAAGCCGGTGGCGCTGCCACCGCCGCGCCGGAGTCGCGGTATGAATTGTTCCGCCGCCGCCGGGCCGCTGTGGAATGCGAGTTCCGGCGTGGGGAAGCGCGATATCGGTTCCGCCATGCCGGCTTGTTTCGCGGACTGCGGGCGTTGACATGGCGTGCCTGCGACGGTGCGTCGAGCCGTTCCCAGGTTGCGCCAAGCCGACCAGTGGATGCGCGTCATGGAGCGGCCCCCGCTGTTGCGTGGGCGGTGCCCTTCGCCGTTTCCGCTAATCGGTGCAGCAGGACGCCCATGCTGCTGCCGTCAGGCCCCGATGCATACGTATTGTGATCGTAAGGGGACAGCGCCGCGTCGACGAGTGCCGTGACGTGTGACAACGCACGGTCGGGGGCGGCAGTGCGAAACCGTTGCCAGTCCGCGCCGAGATCGATCTGTTCTCCTGCTAAATCGCGACACGTTTGGACGAGCAGACGCAAAGTATCGACCGGCCGTTCTGCCGAATCCTCCACCCCTTCGCCGCCGAGGTCGGCGATCGTGGCCTGCAGGGCCAATGCGGCATAGCCATACTCCCCGACCCGGCACCACTCGGCCGCTTCCAACATACCGAAGTCGCGGATGCGACGGTAGACGGGGGCCGCGTGTGTCGGCGTGTCGGGAATGTTGGCGGCTGCAGCGCGCCGCGCCTGGAAGAAACGGTCGGCTGCCAAGTTTGGGACACCGGCCGCAGCGGCCGCGCGGCCTTCCAATGCACGACTCCATGAGGCCTGCGCGCCATCCGTTGACCCCGGTCGTCCGCAGCCCACGAGGAGCGAGCAACACGCCCAGGTGATTGTGGTGGAGAGACGTGGCCAACAGGTGGTCGCACGTTGGTGGCTGCCGGCGCGCGCCGAGGCTGCGGGCATCCTGACTCCGAGGGTGGAGTGCGTGCCCGTGTGGTGAACCGCCGGTGTGGCGCGCCGTAGCGTCATGCGGTTCCCTCTAGCCCGCATCCTCAGCGGTTTCCAGCAGTGAATGCAATAAAGTGCGGGCGCCCGCCACTGTGGTGGCTCTGGTAGCGGGTGGGGGAGGGGGGGCGAAAATAAATCGCCCACGCGGCATGTCGTCTTTGAATCCCGGTTTGGCTGGTACACAACGCTCGTCGTCGTGACGCGGGCCGTTGCAGCGCATAGTCTGGTTCGAGCACCCTTGATCGCAACCGCCGAATGCCGTGACCACGGCAAATGCCGCGAGGAATTTACGCGCCGGCGACCAGACCGCTGCGGGGACCGGCGCTGGTGCCGTGTCGGTCGTGCACCGCTGTAGTTGCGCTGGTTGGGCGATGCGGCGAAACGTTGCCGCTGTGGTGGTCGGCCGACGCCCATTCTGCTGCGTGCGCTGTGCCTCAACCGTGGTTGGGCGTCGTGGTAACCGACGAACTGTGCGACTCCTGATCATGAAACCTCCTTGTGGGACGAAGGACGATGGACGAAAAGACGAAGGACGATCGTTTGCTTCGCTCCATATTTCCATACTGTCCGAGGGACGTGGCCGCTAGGCCAGGATTGGCATCTTCTCGGCTCGGGTTGACTTCTTGTCGCGTGCTGTGGCTAGAGCGCTTGGTAGGGGGCGGTGATGCGGCAATCGCTGGGACGGTGGCTGGGGCTTTGGTTGGCGGTAGTGGGTGCGAGTGTCGCGTACGCGTTGGGTTGCGACGCGCTCTTGACCGCGGCACTCACCACGTCCGTGTCCGTAAGCGCGCACGAGCTGGCGTTCACGACACCGGCCGGCACGGCGCCCGCGACCCAAACGGTCACGGCGTCGTGTGAATATTATGATGACGGCTTTTATTCCTGCAGTGCCGACGTGAGCGCGACGGTGGATTGGATCACGGTTGAGCCGCATGCGATCTATGGCGAAGAAAATTTCACCGTATCGATCAATCCCGCCGATTTGGCGCCGGGGACGTATCAAGGACTTGTGCAGGTCGAGACCTTTCCGCTCGCCATCGACGCCGGCGAAGACATCGCCGTTACACTCACCGTGACGGCGCCGCCGGAGTGATTTCAAGTGGTTGGTGAGGGGTGAACGCTTCCGACGTTGTATATTGTGAGCGCTAGAGGATTTGAACCTCTGACTCCCGCCGTGTGAAGGCGGTTCCAATGGTTCACAACGCTCCCTGCTCGGTCGCGCTGTGGACATTGACTACCGCGCGCCATGTCTCCGCTGACGCTCCGACGCGCTTACTCTACCGCTGAGCAACATTTCCAACTTGTGGGCGCTAGAGGATTTGAACCTCTGGCCCCCGCCGTGTGAAGGCGATGCTCTACCGCTGAGCTAAGCGCCCAAGTTGTTTACTGCGTGGTGCTACTTTATCGTCCCACTGCTGCCGAGGGGGGTGACGATTTTGCTCATTTGATCGAATACGAATTGCATGAAGCGGGAGCGGTCGGCGTCCGGCATTTCGGTGATGATCACGCCGGTCTCGTAACTGGTGGCGTTCAGTCGGTGCTGCCAGACGACTTCGCCGGTCGCGACCACCGGTTTATCCGCGCTGCCTTCCAACGTGACCAGTAACTCCACCGCCGAACCGGTTGGTAGTTCGGTCGGCGTCATTAGCCGCAGCCCGCCGACGCTGATGTCGCTGCTCAATGCCTCGCGCGGGTCGTGAATGATAGTGCCGCCGTCGAGGAGCCGATAGCTCACCGAGAGGGCCAAATCGAGTCGCGCAAAACGTCGCCGGTTGTCTGCTGCCGCGTCCATGGTGGGGGGCTTAGCGTGTCTCGCTACGCACGTCAAATGCAGAAGCGTGTAGTACTCGACGACCGCGCCGAAAAAACGTCCGAGTGGGGACAGGTACCTTCGAAGGTGCGCCAAATATGGATTTGAAGGTACCTGTCCCCACTCGGATGAATATTAACGTGACCCTTTTGCCTGCTGCTGGAGGGCGGCCCAGGCGTCCCGGTCCAAGTGCTGTCCCAGCGCGGTGAACTGGCCGGCGCCGGCGAGCCATTCGCCGCCGTCGATCGTGATGCACGCGCCGTTCAGATAGTCGGCCGCGTCGCTGAGCAGAAACGCGGCGAGGTCGCCGAGCTCTTCGGGTTTTCCAAGGCGGCGGGTCGGATTGCGCTGCGTCAGATGTTGCTCGAAACCCGGCGGCATCAGGCGTTGCCACGCGCCCGCCGTGGGAAACGGTCCCGGCGCGATCGCGTTGAGCCGGATGCCGTACGGGCCCCATTCCACGGCGAGCGATTGGGTCATCGCCAACACGCCGGCCTTGGCGCAGGCCGATGGGACGACGTAGGCGGAGCCGGTCCAGGCATAGGTGGTGACGATCGAGAGGACGCGGCCCGGCGTCTTCGCGGCGATCCATCGTTTTCCGAGCGTGTGGGTGCAATAGAAACTGCCCTGCAGCACGACGCTGACGACGGCGTTGAACGCATTGGCAGACAACAACTCCGTCGGGGCGGCGATGTTGCCGGCCGCGTTGTTGATCAATCCGTCGATTCGGCCCATGGTCGCCCAGGCCTCGTCGATCATGGCTTGCACGGCCTCCGGCTTACGAATGTCGCACGCAATGGTGCAGACGCGGGCTCCGAGGGCGCGCATCGCCGCGGCGCCGACTTCGAGATGTGCCGTGTCGCGACTCGTGAGCACTAAGTGCGCACCGAGCGTGGCGAGACGTTCTCCCATCGCGCGGCCCAGGCCCGTGCCGCCGCCGGTGATCAGATAGACACGGTCCCGATGCAGATCTGTCGTGAACATATGGACGCCTCCTGTGTCCCTGCGTCCTACGTGGGAATGGCCATTCATGCAATCACTTGCAGCCGTGGCGGAGCTCCGCTACAACGGCGCGCCTATGGGGAAACTGACACAGCGACGTCCGGCATTGAACAAGACGCAGCGGGCCGCGATCCGCGACGTGAGCAAACGCTTGCTGCAGCGGCATGGCCGCGAGGCGCAGCGGGACATCACGGAAGGGGTCACGGCCTGCGCCCGCATTTGGGACTTCAAAGGCGGCGGCGCGAAGGCGTTCAGCGCGTTTTGCGAACGCCACTATATGCCGCCGGGCGAGGAAAAATCGCGACTGTTACGACGACTCGATTTACTCTACTGCACCATTCGCGGCGCGGTCTCGGTAGTGCGCAAAGAATCACGTGGCGGGCTCGACATCGCGGATGATCCACTGTCGCCCGCTGAAGAGCTGCTCGGCGCGTTCACGATCGGGAGCCATTTGCACGAAGACTTCCGCACGTTCGAAATCGCCCCGCTGGTGCAGTTGAACTTCGGCACCGAACGGCGCGATATTCCCGCTACGCGCGAAGGATGGGTTGCCCGACGGCTGGCCGAGTGGGGTCGCGAATTTATCCCCGCGCGGTTGTTGGCCGAGCAGAGTGCGGTGCAGGCCGAAGTCGACAAATTTGTCTCCGGTTACAATTTGTACCTCGACCGAATCGATTTCGGCGATCCGGAGATCGGTTTCCCGCAAGGCACGCGGCTCAGTTCCCACTGGGGACTGCGCGATTACATGATGTCGCTCTACGAAGATCCGAACGGGCTGAAAAAACAGCGCGCGATTTTAGGGCTGATGCAGCGCGTGGTTCACGGCGAAGTGCCTGCGGAGGTGCTCGACAACGCGGACGCGGAGTGGAATCTCGTGGCGGGCACCGTCACGGCGAATGGCACGACCAAGCGGGCGCGCGGCCACGGCGGGTTGCGTTGGGCCCAATTCCGCAAGCTGTTCGGCGTGCAGCGGCGCATCGACGCGCACACCTATTACGGCAACCTGATCGATCAGAAATTTTTCGAAGACCGCGAACTTGAAGAAGCGCGCGTGCGGCAGATTTTAACTGACGTGATGTCAGCCGGCGTCGCGGAGGGTGTCGGCGCGTATCTGGCGCGCCTGTTCCGGCGTCCGCTCGAACCGTTCGATCTCTATTTCAAACGCTTCACCGACGGCGGCGCGCGCGCGCCACTCGGCTATACCGTCGGCGAGCGCTATCCGGACGGACTTACGTTGCAACGCGCGATTCCCGGCATTTTGCAGCGGCTCGGCTTCGCCGATGCCGACGCCACGTTCGTCGGCAGCAAGATCCGCGTCGACAACGGCCGCAGCGCCGGTCACGCGTGGTCGCCCGCCGCGCCGTTCGACATCCAACTGCTGCGCGTTCGCATCGCCAAGGCCGGAATCAACGAGATCGAATTCGGCACCTTCATGCACGAACTGGGACATTGCGTAGAAGGCGTGCTCAGCAGTTACCGGATGGATCATCGCTCGCTGTGGGGCGTGCCGAACACCGCGCTCACTGAATGTTTCGCGTTCACCTTTCAAGATCGCGCCGATGAAATCTTAGGACGGCAGCGCGAAGTGGATCAGGCCGCCGTTATGTTGCAGCGATTTTGGGAGGCCTACGAAATCGCCGGGCCGGCGCTGGTCGAGATCGATTTTTTCCATTGGCTCTACGACCACCCCCGCGCCACGGCCACGCAGATGCAAGACGAGATCCGCAAGATCGCCGATCGCGTCTGGAACAAATATTATCGCCGCGTCTTCAATTGCGACGGCCACGGCCTGCTCGCCGTCTATTCCCACATCCTCTGGTGCGACTTCTATCTGGCCGACTATCCGCTCGGCTATGTGGCCGCGTATCAAATCCGCCGCTTCCTGCGCGGCAAGGTGCTCGGCAAGGAAATGCCGCGGATGTGCGCAATGGGCCAAGTCTATCCGGACGTCTGGATGGAACACGCCGTCGGCGCCCCGCTCAGCGCCCAACCCCTGCTTGAAGACACCGCCACCGCGTTGCGCGAGTTGGAAGCGTGAACTATAAAACCTGTGACCGAACTCCCGTTTGAGCGGGCGTGGCCATCCCGATTCCCCGCGCCGCCGGGCGCCGCAACTTTTCCGTCGTGCGGCCGATACTCCGTTATAACGGGAGAAAGGATATCACGATGTCACGCGTGCGCGGTCACGACGGGAAAGTTCGTAAAGGATGGAGCCCTCGGAAGGCCATCCTGGAGTCTAAACGTGCCATGCGGAGAGCGGATGGTGGACATTCGCTGTCGCGGGTGGATGGACAAGCACGTTTGGATTTCCTGCTGCGAGGATCGCCCGCCGGCAGGGGATCGCCGTGGGCCCGTCCATCGGGGATATCCAGTGTCGGTCGGTTGGTCCAAACAGCGGCGCGGCTTGGCCTCGCGATCACGTCCGTTGATTTGGATGAAGCGGTCGGGCGTGCCGAGACGATTGTCCGGGATCTCTGGGAGACGTTTCCGGACCCTGGCCGTTTGCCCGATGGCAGTTGGCCCAACACGCGGGTCCATATGCGCGACCGAGCCGCCCCCTTGCAGCGGGCCATCGCAGTGTTCGATGTCATGACCGAAGCCGCGACGTGTCACCCGGCGATTGCGGCGCTCTTGGGGCGGAGTCTGGACCGTGCGGTGTCGCGCGCGGATCAGTTTCTCTCCTTCATGGAGCTGCTGCAATTGGTTGTGCTGGGCCAGATCGATCAACCGGACGCCCTGGTCGTGTTGTCCGCAGCCGACCGCCATGCCGCCGCGTGTGGTGCGTTTGGGGCGGATGTCGATTTCTTCGGTGTGACTACGGCGCGACATCTAACGCGATTGGCCCCCATGCGGCACGGGTACGACGCCGAGCTCCTCTTCGTGTATCAACTGGTCGCGGCCGGGGTGACGCTGACCTCGATTCCCAATCAACGCCTGCGGACCAGCGCCTCGCTCCATTGTCGGAACGCCGACTTCATTCTGAATGGACAGGATGGCGTGGAGGTGAAGTCTTGCTGCAGTGGGGAGCCGGCGAATTGGATACGGTTCATTGACCATGCGTCCGATCAGTTGGCGGCCTTTACGGAGGAGTACGGACCCGATGGCCCACTGGGGCGTCGTCAGCGATACCTCGTCATCTACCACGATATATCGGCAGCGGCGTTCACGCAGTTGGCGGCGATGTTGAGCATCGATCCGGCCTTTGGCCGGACCTTCGACCGCGTGATCCTGTCGCAGGTCATACAAGGCTCCGATCGTCGGCCGCTGACCTGTCTTGGTACGGTGGAGCTGCTGTCGGATCATTGGCGTCCTTCATTTCGCCCTTTCAGATGGGCGGAGGCGGGCTGACACGCGCCACGCAACTTTTTCCGCGGAGCGCCGAAACAATCGGCAGGAGTAAGCGCGCCGCAACGTCAGAGGAGGCGTGGCGCGCGGTAGTGATGACCGCAACGCGACCGATGCAGGGAGTGTTGCGCACCAAAGGAGGCACTATGGCGGTGCGACGGAGTGCAATGTCTGGTGTGCGGCAGGGGTCGCTCGGGCGTCATTCGGTGAAGCTGGTGACCAATCGCGAGTGGCGGGCGGTCGCGCGGGATCAGTATGTTCGGCTGAGCCACGATTGGCATACGGGCGCGAGTGGTATCAAAGTGCAAAGTGCGGCGATTGGTGACGCCGATCCGTATTATTCTCCTACGTTCCCGCCCGAAGTTTTTAATTACGCGGCCGAACTGTTTCCCCACGCACATGAGTGTGACATCAGCTACTGGCCGCCGTTCGATTTCGATCGAGGCGATATCCACCGGCTGGGTGCCGATATTGTGCTCAAGATGATCGCCGCGCCCGCAGCGAAATATGGCGCGGCGCAGGATGGCGATGACCTGCCCGTGATCGGCATCTCCTGGTTCCATGCTATTGCGTATGGCTTGCTCCGGACCGAGGAGTCCCGCGGTGCGGGGACGTTTGCGCTCCCGACGAAGGCACAACTCGTCGGCGCAATGTCCACCGTCGTGCCGATCTCGCAGTGGCTGGCGTTCGATGCCGACTTCAACGTCCATGGCGACCATACCGGCGACTCGAGCTATGGGAAAATCGGCTATGGCCGTTCGGACGGCGACGGCGGACCGTATCGCACGATCGGCCGAAGAGGGTGGGATGAATCTAACGGCCAGCGTCCCAACGACTACTCGCAGCAGATCGGTTTCTCCGTGATCGCGACGCTGAGACGCAGGCGCTGAGGCGATGGTGTGTGTATCCGGCCACCGCTGCGATGTTGTTTTTCATGATAATCAACAACTATGTTGTGGGGCGGCGCGCCATCATGCTGTGTGCGCGGCAGCCGTTAACGGGCTTGCCGTTCTCCCACGACGAAATTATGGAAGAACGTTGCGTAGAGCCACAGCAGCAGTGATGCGACGATTCCCCAACCGGCGCTGCTGTGGAGGAGTCGCCACACGGCATTGGCGGGGTGGAGGATCGTGAGTTGATCGACGTAAATAACTTCGCACGCGCCGTTGCCTTGGTCGATGCGCGTGGTGCTGCTGGTGCGCACGCCCGCCAGCCCGACGCCATAATCGACTAATTGCCCGTGCAAATGAATCTGATCGCCGACGCGGATGTCGTGCAGCGTTGCCGCAATGGCCGGCGTGGCGGGGAGGAGGTGATTGTTGGACAGCTCTTCCATGCTGAACGCCGCGTCGCTGGGGAATTGCACATAACAGGTAAAGCTTCCGGACGAAAAACTCGCGTCCCGATACGCGCCGCTCGCCGCGGTGCCGCCCCACACCACGCAAATATCTTTTTCATTGAACGGATCGTGCCGGAAACCGACGCGTTCCAGCCACGATTTCGCGAGATCATTTTGCGTCACGACGAGCCCGGCCAACGTGTATTCAAAATGTGGATGGACCAGATAACTCTGCCCTCGCACGTCTTGGACAAACGGCGCGAGCTGCGTCGGCGTCTGCACCGGCGCTTGGAGGAGCAGCGGATGCAGCGTCTCCGGCGCCGGGAGACGCTCGATCAACCCATACGTGAGCGCAAACAGCCCGAGCGAGCCGAACAGCGTTGGCTTCACGGCCCGCATCAGATGCAACACGAGACGATGCCAACGATCGCGAGTGAACATAAGGAAAGCATACACGATTTTTAGCGGCCTGCTAGCGCCCACTAATCTTTGGCGGGATCAGGATATTCCCGCGGCCGAGGATCCAGTGCGGATCGTAGTGGCGTTTGAGCGCGCGCATTTGGTCGATGATTGCTGGCGGATGTTGAATGGCGAGCAAATCGCGTTTGAGTTTGCCGAGTCCGTGTTCGCCGGCGACACCGCCGCCGCGACGGACGGCCTCGTGGCAGCATTCGAGCACGCAAGCCTGCGCACGGGCGCGTTCATTGGGCGTGGCCGTCAAATAATTCACATGCGGATGGCCGTTTCCGAGATGGCCGAACGCCAGATACGGAATGCCGAGCGCGTTGGAGCGTTCGTACATGTAGTCCATCATCCCACGCATCTCCGCGATCGGGACCCACCAATCGGTGCCCACTTTGCCGCCGCCGTTCGCTTCCAATGCGTGGCCGCGCTCGTTCACCACCACCGGAATCTGGTGTCGCCATTGGTGCAGCCGCTCTACGTCGCGCGGTTGCGTTGCGACGATCGCGTGATCCAGCAATCGCATCATCTGCGGATCCGCTTCGGTGAGCATCGCGAACCAGGCATTCAACACCGGATCGCGCGATTCCTCGGCGTACTCTTGATAAATGAGCAGCGCCGCGCCCGCGCCCGATGGAATGCCGGGAAACGTCGGATGCGTGGCCATGACCTCCAACGCGCGGCCGTCGATAAACTCCAACGCGGTCGCGCGGACACGGCCGTCGCGGTCGGCGAGCGCAATCAAGTCGAGCGCGGCGCGGGGCGACGGGAAAAAAACGAACAGTCCGAGTTGCGGCTGCGGTTGGGACAACAAATCAAGCGTCAGTTCCGTGATCAGTCCGAGCGTCCCTTCGGAGCCGATGAAGTAGTCGATTTCCGTGCCGGCCAGGAAATATCCCGCCGTATTTTTCAGTTCGACGACTGATTGTTCCCACGGCCGCGACAGTTCCCGCTCGGTCCCATCGGTCAGCAACACGCGGAGTCCGCGCACATAGCGCCGCGTGGTCCCGTAGCGATAGGTGTTGTCGCCGGTCGCGTTCGTTGCCACCGTGCCGCCGAGCATCGCCTCGTGGCGACTGGTCGGGGACGGGGGATAGAAAAATCCAGCCGCGGCCACTTGCTGTTGCAACTCGCCCAGGATGGTCCCGGGCCGCACGCGCGCAACAGCGTGGCCCGCCGCTTGGCCAATATCGATCACGCCGCGCATTTGTTCCAACGAGAGCAATACGCCCGAGTCGGCCACCGAACTGCCGGTCATTGAAGTGCGCGACCCGGCCGGTGTGACGGGAATGTGGTGATGATGACAATACGCCAGCAGCTCCGCACATTCGCGCGTGTCGGCCGGCCGCACGACCACGTCGGGGTCGCCGGTCAACATCGTGTCGTGCCGATACGCGGCGATCCGGTCATCGCCGCGCCGGATGACGTCGGTGCGGGCGGGGATATGGGCGAGTGGATCGGTCGAGTCGGCGGGCATGGCAACTCATTTCATTTGAATGGGGACAGGTACCTTCAAACCGTTGCCAATACATGGTTTGAAGGTACCTGTCCCCATTCAAATGAAGTTAGGGGGTGTGCGATAGCAGGCGAAAGCATTGTTTTGTTCTGCGACGCTGCGTCCTGTGAGGGCGAAAAATGGCTCCACGCCGCGCTGTACGCAACGGTAGAGCCCGGCAGACGGGGTCAAAAATACGGGAGGATCACCGCTATGGAGGTGACCGGAGAAAAATCCCAATGAAATTCACACGGCCAAGCTGTCGGATAAGATAAATCGTTATAAATATTGTATTGTTACACAGCTGCCGGATCTGCTGTCTGAGTGGCTCTTGTCGCAGGAGAAATCCGTTCTGCCACAGCTGCGGCGTGAGCGACGGTGTCACCGACGGAGACGCCGGCCAGATAGTTGCCGGTCAGCAGCAGGCCGGGAAGCGCGGCGAGGCCGGCGTGGATCGCGGCGACGCGGTCGTGGTGGCCGATCGTGTATTGCGGGATCGCGGCGCGATGGCGGACTACGTTGAACGTGCTCGGTGGATGCGTGATGCCGTAGATTGCGGCGACGTCCTGCATGAACCACTGCTGCAACGCAGTGTCGGAGGCGTCGACGGCAGTCGGTTCACGTAAGCCCCCGATGAAACTAGTGAAGAGACAGGTCCCGATCGGCGCGCGATTGGGGAAGAGGCTGCTGGAGTAAATCATCCCGAGGATATGGCGTTCCGGGTCGCGCGCCAACAGACAGCCGAAGCCTTCCAGCGGGCGCGGGCAATCGAGCGTCCGATATGCGGCGTGAATGACGGCGACCGGGGCATACGGAATGGCGCGCAACAGTCCGGCGATGGTCGGCGCATGCGGCTCCAGCAGCGCCGCGGCTGTTGCGGCGGGTGTGGCGAAGATAATATGGTCGGCGGTGGTCTGCACCGTAGAATGTTGGCGCGCGTATGTGACCGCCCAGCGGCGTGTTGCAGCCGCGAGCGGCGCGATCGCTTGGACGCATGCGTCGGTCGTTACGGCGTCTCCCAGCCGTGCCGCGACTGCATCGGTGAGTTGCTGCATCCCGTGACGAAACGAAATGATTTGCCGTGACATTCCGCTACGCCGTTTGATGGCCGCGCGGATGAGCGAGCCGTATTCCGCTTCGAGTTCGGCCATGATCGGGAATGCACTCCCGAGTTCGAGTTGTTCCGGATCGCCGGCGAAAATGCCCGCGACCAGCGGACTGATTGCGTAGTGGAGCATCTCCGGACCTAAGCGACGACGGACAAAGTCGGCGACCGATTCGTGGGTGTTGCCGTCGCGCGGGATCCACGGCTCGCGGAGGATGCGCAGTTTGCCGCGCCACGAGAAGAGGCGGCTGGTCAGCAGCGCCATCGGGTCGAGCGGCACGCGGTGGAGCTGCCGCTTTGCATAGATAAAGCGGGCCTTGGCGTCGCCGGTCGGGAGCAGCACGTCGTTGCGCAGTCCGCAGTCATCGATGAGCGATTCCAACGCCGCCGTGCTCTTGCTGATGCTGTTCGGTCCGCGCTCCACGAGGTAGTCGTGCAGCCGTTCGGTGTGCAATACGCCGCCGACGCGCGCCGCCGTTTCCAGCACCTGGACGCGGGCCCCGGCCGCTTGCAACCGCAGCGCCGCAGTTAAGCCCGCAATCCCGCCACCGATAATGAGGACGTCGACTGACATACGTTGGAAACTCCGAGCACTTCGCGCACCAGGGTGGCGAGGGCGGCAATGAATTGGGGATGATCGTTACAGGTCGGGACGCGCAAGATGCGTTGCACGCCGTGCTGCCGCAAATGTTCCGCGTAGGTGACATCGACTTCGTACAACGTTTCCAGTTGATCCGCCACAAAGCTGAGCGGCATGACGCACACCGTGTGCGGACGCTCCCGGCCGAGCCGTTCAATGCAGGTCTCGACATCCGGTTCCAGCCATTTCACCGGCCCGACGCGGCTTTGGTACCCGAGCAGCCAACGATTCGGGAAGTCGCCGTCACCGACGATCCGCATGATCTGGTCGAGGACTTCCCGCGGATAGGGGTCGCCTTGGCGCACGATCGCTTGCGGCAGACCGTGTGCCGTGAAGAGGATCGGGATCTCGTCGCGTTGCGGCGCGTCGGCCAGTGTCTCGCGCAACAACTGTTGGCACGTCGCGATGTAGCCCGGATGCTGATACCACGATTCGAGTCGATGAATGCGTGCCGTGGGCCGTCCGTGTCGTTGCCACCAACGTTCGACCCGATCGAGACAGGCGCGCGACGTGGTGAAGGAGCAATGCGGATAGAGCGGCAGCAAGATGATGTCGCTCCAGGTTTCACCGCGCAATTGCTCCAATGTGGTTTCGATGAATGGTTCCCAATATTGCATCCCGATCGCGATTTGCAGCTCGGGACACGTGGGGAGCAGTGCGGCGCGCAGTCCGGCTTGTTGCCGTTCGGTCCAGCGCAGCAACGGCGACCCGCCGCCCATCTGGGCATATTGTGCCGCGACCGGAGCGGCCCGCCGCCGCGCGATCATCCGTGCGACCGGACGCTGTAGCCAGCGACACCAGCCCCACGGCCAATTCGCCGGATCGGCGAGGATGTTGTAAATGTATCGATCGATCCGTTCCGTGGTCGCCGGACCACCGAAATTGAGCAAGAGGAGTAATGGTTTCATGAGTAGCGTTTCCTAATGACTCATATCGTGCGCGAGTACCGCGCGGATACTGTTGCGGGTTCGCTCGGCAGGTACGCGTCGAAACACATCGCCACGTTGCGCGCGAATAAATGCCCCAGCGGCGTGATCGCGAGGATTGTCCCGTCCCACGTGGCCAGTCCGTCCGCGATCGGTTCTTGCAACGCGGCGAGCGCCGCAGCGAAATAGTCGCCGAAGTTCGTATCCCAGGTGAGCCGTACCGCATTGGCGTCGACGCGTTCGTTGCACAACAGTTCGCGAATCACCCAGCGCCGCATCAAGTCGTCCCGCGTGAGATGACATGCGCGTTCCAACGGAAATGTCCCAGCCTGCACCGCGCGCCGATATTCCGGCAACTTTTTCACGTTTTGCAAATAATGGCCGTCGACGTCGCCGATTCCTGTGATCCCGAACGCCAGCAAATCGGTCCCGGCCTTGGTCGTGTAGCCTTGAAAATTGCGCCACAAGGTCCCGCTCCGCCGCGCGCGCGCCATTTCGTCGTCCGGCCGCGCGAAGTGGTCGAAGCCGATCAGATCGTAGTCCGCATCCGCGAACTGGCGAATGGTTTGGCACCACGTGGTCAGTTTTGTTTCCGCCGCCGGCAAGGTGGCGGGATCGATGGCGCGTTGTTGCGCCTTCAACCACGGGACATACGCGAAATTGTAACACGCCACGCGATCGGGCTGCAGTGCCAGCACGGCCGCGACGGTTTCCTGGAAACTGTCCGGCGTTTGATACGGGAGGCCGTAAATCAAGTCGGTGTTGACGCTCGCATACCCCAATGCGCGCGCGGTGCGGATCAGTGCGGCCGTGAGCTCGAGCGGCTGGAGCCGATTCACGGCCGCTTGGACTTCGGGATGGATATCTTGCACGCCGAGACTGACGCGATTGAAGCCGAGCCGGCGCAGCACGCGCAATTGCTCCGCCGTGGTCACGCGCGGATCGACTTCCACGCCGACCTCCGCATCCGCCGCGATCGTGAAGTGCGACGCAATCGCTTGCCACACGCGTTCGATTTGGTCGCACGAGAGATACGTCGGCGTGCCGCCGCCCCAATGCAATTGGACCACGGCGCGCCGCCGATCCACTTGCGCCGCAACGAGCGCGACTTCGCGTTCCAAGTCGGCCAAATACGGCTCGACGACGTGTTTCTGTTTCGTGATGATGACGTTGCAACCGCAGAACGTGCAATGCGATTCGCAGAACGGGAGATGAAAATAGAGTGACAACGGCCGCGCTACCGCATTGCTGGCGGCGAGAATTTGCGCGTAGCCCGCAGCGTCGATCGCGGCGTGCCACTGCGGCGCGGTCGGGTAACTGGTGTAGCGCGGCCCCGGGCGATCGTATTTCGCCACTAACGCTGCATCGAAGCGGACGGCCGTCCCGTTAATCGTTGTTTGGAACATACTTTTAATATGCGTACGTTTTGACCGTTTCGACAAACGCCTGCACATTTTCGATCGGCGTGGTCTTGATAACCCCATGGCCGAGATTGGCAATGTAGCCCGTCGTGCCGCCTTCGGCCAACATCCGCTGCGTCTGCGTTCGCACCGTCGCGGCGTCTTGCAACAGCAGCTCCGGATCCAGATTGCCCTGTAGCGCCACCGGCCGACCGCGCTGCTGCGCACCTGGTGCCACGCGCTCCCGCGCCGCGCGCAGCCCCATCCGCCAATCGATGCTGACCACATCGGCACCGGCGGCGACGAAGGTCTCCAGCAAATGCTGGCCGGGCTGACAATAAACAATGATCGGGGCCATGTGATTGGTCTGTCGATGGACACGCGCGATTAATTCCTGCAACGCCGGTGCGGCCGCAGCATCATATTCCTCGCGGCTCAGCGCGCCGCCCCAACTGTCGAAGATTTGCACCACCTGTGCCCCGGCTTGGATTTGCAGCGTGAGATAATCGGCAAACAACGGCACGAGCCGTTCAAAGAGCGCAGTGCGAAACGCGTGGTCCTGCAATAAATGCTGGCGCACCGCCGCTGGGTCGGCGCCTTTGCCGCCGCTCACCATATAGGTCGCGACCGTCCATGGCGCGCCGCAAAACCCGATCACCGCAGCCTGGTCGCCGACTGCGCCCCGGATCCCGCGCAATGTCGTGGCGAGATAGCCGAACGCCGTGGTGGCATCCGCCGTGCGCAATGCCCGCACGTCGCCCTGCGTGCGGACCGGCGGCGCCAGGATCGGACCGATCCCTTCATCGACCGAAAACGCGAGTCCCAGCGCGGCGAGCGGCATCAGGATGTCGGTAAAGACGATCACGCCATCCATCCCGAAACGCCGCCACGGTTGCAGCGAAATTTCCTGTGACAGTTCCGGCGTCGTACAGCACGTCACGAAACTATGTTCACGTCGCACCGCCTGATATTCCGGCAAATAACGCCCCGCCTGCCGCATCAACCATACCGGCGGCCGATCGACTGCAACGCCTCGCGCTGCGCGGAGAAACCGTTCGGCCGGGGCATACACCGGAGTATCCATCGAGTGCGACATGCCGCTGCCATAAGCGAACCGTCGGGGGATGTAAAGTGCGGCAGCGCATCCGGCGTGTCGTGCGGCGTTTAGACCTTTCGGGCTCGCTGGCGTCCGGCTTGATAGCGTTGCAGGGCTTCGTGGGAAGTGAGCCACACTCGGCCTTCTTTATGGGATTCGATCCGCCCGTGTCGGGCCAAGAGGTTCAAATACTTTGCGGAATATGGACTCTTCTTGGCGATTTCTGATAACGGCAGAAACACTTCACGGGGTTTGGATATCGGTGTCAGGGCCTTCAGATAGATATTGAGCGATCGTTCGACGGCTTGTGCGATGAATTGCACAAGCGGCAGGAGGTGTCCTGAATCCGCAGCGCTCAAGACCCGATAATATTTCCGACGATCGTTCTTCAAAATCACGACTAAGGGATATCCCGATTTCATGAGGACAAGATTCATGAACAGTCTGGCGGTCCGGCCATTGCCATCTAGAAACGGATGAATATGCACTAACCGATGGTGCAACAGCGCCGCGAACTCAACGGGATGCAACGTTTTCTGATGTGCATGCAGCCATTGTATCAAGACGCGCATGTGGTCCGGCACATCGAGCGCATCGGGCGGCGTATGCGCCGCTCCGCCGATCATCACGTTACTTTCCCGATAGCGACCCGCCATCTCCCGCTCGGTTTCCCGAGTGATGATTTGATGGAGAGTGCAAATCAAGTGTTCGGAGACGGTCACTCGCGTATCGCGGCCCACCAGTTCATACAGATAGTCCAACGCCGCATGATGATCTTTGGCCTCTAAATGGTCTTTGAGCGGTTTTCCTTTAATGGTGATCCCTTCATGCAGCACGAGGAACGTTTCCTTGAGTGTCAGACTGTTCCCTTCAATCGCGTTGGAGTTGTACGTCATTTCGAGCTTAAAATGTTCGCGCAGTTTGGACACCGCGGTCCGTGGCAACGGGCGCAGCCGATTCAGCGCCTGTAGTTTGCGCTCGAGCGTGGCCTGCAGAGGTTTCGGTACGAGACCCATAATATGGTGTGGATTCAAAAAAACTCTATGCCATATTAACGAGAAAGGAACAACTGACAAAAAACGGACGCGGGTGCTGCATTACCCGCGGGGTTTGCCGAAATATTGATTTGCGGCCAACCAGCCGCTGGGGGTGCCGCAGTCGAAGGTGGCGGTTTCGCTGTATTGGAGGGCGGAGAGGCCTTCGCGCTGTGCGACGGTGCGCAGCGCGTCGGTGAGTTGGATTTCGCCGATGGCGCCGGGTGTGGCGTGGCGCAAGTCATCGAAGATGGTCGGCGGCAGGAGATAGCGGCCGACGATCGTCAAGTTGGATGGCGCGGTGCCGGGCGCCGGTTTTTCGACCAAGTCGCGGATCGGCAGCAGCGGCGTGGGTGACGCGTCTACGGCGACGACGCCGAGACTGGCTAAGCGTTCGGTCGGTTCCGGACGGACTGCGATGACTGGGCGTCCCTGTGTGCTGGCGGACGCCTGCGCCAATTGGGTGCAGACCGATGTGGGCGCGTCGATGATGATATCGGGGAGCAGCACGAAAAATGGTTCGTTGCCCACCGCTGCGGCGGCGCAGCCGACCGCGTGGCCGAGTCCCAACGCCTCGGTTTGATGCACGATCGTCAAGCGGTGCGCGGCGAATGCGGTGTGTGGCCAGTAGTCGCGGATCAGTTCGCGGCCCGGCGCGGTGACGCAAATGATTTCTTCGCAGCCCGCGCTCACGGCCTCTTGCACGACATAGTCGATCAGTGGGCGATTGAGGATCGGGAGAAATTCCTTCGGCACGACGTGCGTGATCGGCCGGAAGCGTGTGCCCTTGCCGGCCATCGGGATCACCGCTTTACGGACGGACGGTGGCATTACGCACTCACGAGGGGTTGCAGTTCCCCCTTCTCATACATTTCGGTGACGATGTCGCAGCCGCCGACGAATTCGCCATTGATGTAGACTTGCGGGAACGTGGGCCAGTTGGAGTAGGTCTTCATTTCGGTCCGGATTTGTTCATTCGCCAAGATGTCGACGTCGTGGAACGCCACGCCGAGCGTGTTGAAGATTTGCACCACGCGTGCCGAAAATCCGCACTGCGGCATGGTTTGGGCCCCCTTCATGAAGACGACGACTTTGTGTTGGGCGAGGAGGGTGTCGATCTGTTGTTTGAATGTGGCATCCATTGGGGCTCCTATTTCGTGGTGGTGGTGAGTGCGAGCGCGTGCACGACCCCGGAGTCGAGGTGTGGGCGGAGCGCCGCGTAGACCATTTGGTGTTGGGAGACGCGCGATTTGCCATTGAACGCGGCCGAGGCCACGGTGACGGCGAAATGGTCGCCGCCTTCGGCGAATTCCCGCACTGCGACCTCGGCATCGGGGATGGCGGCACGGATCAGCCGCGTGAGTTCTTGATGCGAGAGCATGGCGGGGGCTATAGCGGATCTCCGACGGATTGCAACAATTCCCAATTTGCATTCCCACCGCGTCCCGTTTCGCTTATAGCGGCCCAAGACAAACTACAGGAGACACTATGGCCACTATTAAAGGGTTCAACTTTTGCCGACTCGAAACGCTCCTCTCCGAGGACGAAGTCATGATCCAAAATATGGCGCGGGACTTCGTCGACGACGCGGTGTTGCCGATCATTCGCGAACATTACGCCAAGGGCACATTCCCGATGGAACTGGTGCCGCGAATGGCGGAGCTCGGTTTCTACGGCCCGACCTTGCCGGAAGAATATGGCTGTGCCGGGCTGAATAACGTGGCGTACGGATTGCTGATGCAAGAGTTGGAACGCGGCGACAGCGGCGTGCGGAGCTTTGCCTCGGTGCAAGGGGCGCTGGTGATGTATCCGATTTACGCATTTGGAAGCGAGGCGCAGCGGCGGCAGTGGCTCCCGTTGCTGGCGCAAGGGAAGAAGATCGGCTGCTTCGGGCTGACCGAGCCGGACTTCGGCTCCAATCCCGGCGGGATGATCACGCGGGCGCAGCGGCGCGGCGACGAGTGGGTATTGAACGGCGCGAAGATGTGGATCACCAACGGGACGATCGCCGATGTCGCGATCGTTTGGGCTAAAGACGACGACGGGGTGGTGCAGGGATTCTTAGTCGAAAAAGGGACGCCGGGATTTACGGCGCCGGAAATGACTGGGAAGTTGAGCCTGCGTGCGTCGGTCACGTCCGAATTGGTATTGCAAGATGTCGTGGTGCCGGAGGCGAATCGGTTGCCGAACACGGAAGGGCTGAAGGCCGCGCTGATGTGTCTGACCCAAGCGCGTTATGGAATCGGCTGGGGTGGGATCGGCGCGGCGATCGCGTGTTATGAAGGGGCGCTTGACTATAGTAAAGCGCGCATCCAGTTCGACAAGCCGATCGCCGCATTTCAGCTCACGCAACGCAAATTGGTGGAGATGCTCGAAGGGATTACCGCGGGGCAACTGCTGGCGCTGCAAGTCGGGCGGTTGAAAGACCAAGGAGAGGCGAAGTTTCACCATGTTTCGCTGATCAAGATGCACAACATGCGCGTGGCGCGGCGGGCCGCGTCGCTGGCGCGTGAGATCCACGGCGCAAACGGGATCCTCGACGAATATCCGGTGATGCGCCACATGGCGAATATCGAATCCGTCTACACCTATGAAGGCACGGACGACATGCATACGTTAATCCTCGGCGAGGCCATCACCGGAATTCCGGCGTATGCGTGAAGCTGCGACTAATGGGTGTGCAGCGGGCGATTTGACGAGCTCAGGGGTGTGCTGTGACCCCGTGATGATCAGGTCCGACGGGGCAACTGTTCAAAATTGGCCGTCTTCTGTTTTGGAACCTGTTGGCAAGGCTAATGCAATACGAATCTCTGCCATTCACCAACAAGGAGGGAATATGCACCGGACGCCATGGTTGGGTTCCGTTCATCATTTGACCGTCGTGGGACTAATCGGACTGTTGGCTGCGTGCGGGAGCAGTGTGACGGGGACGGTCTCCACCGGGGGAGCGAGTACGACGAGCGACAGCGGCGTGACGACAATCGATCAGCTCCCGCTGGCGACGTCGCCGGTCCAGGAGTCCTCGACGTCGAACAGTCTCGCCAAATCACTGTCCAAGGCGACGACCGGGATCAATCTCGGCACGATGGGCAGCGACACTTTCGATACGAACAGCTCATTGGCGGCGTGCGAGATGTCGGCCCGGTTCCGCCATGCCCTGAATTCTGCGGCCCAAGGGGATCGGGTCCTCTGTTATATCCAGCAGACCTTCGAAGCCAATCAGGAGTTGGGGATCGATCTCTACAACGGGCAGCCGCATATCTTCGACCTCGATATGGTGAACGAACCGGAAGGCCGGGGCGGTGGTCCCTCGAAGGTCCAGATCCAGATCACGCGGGGCGCGGACGGTTCGATTACGGACTTCGCGATGCACGCCTGCCGCGAGACGACTCAGAATGAATATATCCACCAGACTGTGACGGATGGCGCTTTCGCCATGGCGACGAAGCACAATTATAGTGATGAGTCCGGCGAGGGGAGTGAGTCAGTCACCGTGAACGGCACGCTGGAGAGTGGTCATTTCGTCGGGTCCAAGACGATCGCGGGGACCTTCCGGTGGGAGTCGAGCGCATTCAGTGGACACGGGAGCGGGACGGTCACGCAAACACCGAGTACGATCGATTACAGCGGCTACGAGAGCGGGGACTATGTGCAGGAGAGCGAGTCGGGATCGTTCTCGCACCGGATCTTCTCCGCGGCGCAGTTGATCGACGGCAATGATGTGGCCGCGTCAGGGTATAATCTCGGCCTGCTGGCGTTGGGCGACGGGGCCGCGCATGCCATCATCTCGGGGAATCTACCGGCTCAAGGGGGAGCTTCAGCTGGAGTGACGACGTGACGCAAGGATGGAACGGGGACACCAAGTTGCCCGACAACACGGCGTCTGCCTCCTACCTGGCCGAGGTGACCGCCGGGGAGGTGCCGGCGGTGGGTGAGGCCCAAACGATCAGCTTCGACGGCGCGGAGGTCTTTAATTGCGCGACGGCGGCCGAGGCCACGGTGACCGTCGATGTCGCGACCATGCAAGCCGCGTGTGCCGACCTCGAGCTGGAATATGAATGGTTGAATTGCTGGGAGATCATCGCCCGAGATGACGAGCCGTAAAGCCGATCGACAGGCTTTGCCTGCGATCGGCGCGGGGGGCGGGGGCATTGCGCGGCGTCGCCCAATCCATCTCCGAATAGCACTAGCGGTGCTGCGCAGGCCCCCGAATCTAATGATTAAGTGATTGCCATCGCGCACTGCTTCGAGGTAGATAGCCCCGCCCCAGAGCGGGGCTATTTTTTATGTCCGCACCGCAGACACCACGTCTCGTTACCGCCCTACCGGGCCCGCAGGCCGCGGCATGGCTGGCACGCGACCATGCCGCTGTTTCTCCGTCGTACACGCGAGACTACCCGCTGGTCGTGGCGCGGGGCGAGGGCTGTTGGATCGACGACGTCGACGGTAACCGCTTTCTCGACTGTACGGCCGGTATTGCCGTGACGTCCACCGGCCATTGTCACCCGCGCGTGGTGGCCGCGATTCGCGATCAAGCTGAACGCCTCATTCATATGTCGGGGACCGATTTCTACTACACCCCGCAGATCGAACTGGCCGAACGATTGGCAAAGTCTGCGCCCGGAACGGCGCCGAAGAAGGTTTTTTTCTGTAACAGCGGCGCCGAGGCGGTGGAAGGCGCGATCAAACTGGCGCGCTATGCCACACGTCGGGAAAAAATCATCGGCTTCTTTGGGGCCTTTCATGGCCGCTCACTTGGCGCGCTGTCCGTGACTGCCAGCAAAGCGATCCAGCGCGAGGGTTTCTCGCCGCTGTTGCCCGGCGTCGTGCATGCGCCGTATCCGGACGCATATCGTGCTCCGTTCGGCGCAAACGCCGAGGCGTACGCCACCTGGTGTATCGAATGGATCCGCGATCGCCTGTTCACGACGATTGCCGCGCCGAAGGAAGTGGCGGCGATCCTCGTGGAACCGATCCAAGGCGAAGGTGGCTACGTCGTGCCGCCCGCAAACTTTCTCCCTGCACTCCGCGCGTTGTGCGATCAACACGGCATCCTACTGATCGCCGACGAAATTCAGTGCGGCATGGGGCGGATCGGAAAACTCTGGGCCTGTGAATATGACGGTCTGGTTCCCGACATCCTTGTAACGGCGAAAGGGATCGCGTCCGGCCTGCCGCTCGGCGCGATCATCAGCCGCGCCGACGCGATGCAGTGGCCGCCGGGGGCGCACGCTTCTACATTCGGCGGTAATCCGATCGCCTGTGCCGCGGCGCTGACGACGCTCGATTTGTTGCAGGAAACCCTGATTGCGAACGCGGCGGCGCAGGGGGAATATCTGTTGGCGCAGTTGCGGGCGTTGCAAGTCAAGGCCCCGCTGATCGGGGATGTGCGCGGGCGCGGGTTGATGGTCGCCGTCGAGTTGGTGCGGGATCGTGCCACGAAAGAACGCGCGACGACCGAACGCAACGCGATCATCCAACGCGCATTTCAACGCGGACTGTTGTTGCTCGGCTGCGGCGCGAACGGGATTCGTTTCTGTCCGCCGCTCACCATTACCCGTCAGGAGCTGGATGTCGCGTTGCAAATCTTTGCGGAGTCTTTATGAGCGCATCGACAGGCATCGCGTGGTGGTCGGGTGAGACCGTTGAAACCAGTCGCGAACAATTCCCTTCAACGAATCCAGCCCGAATTGCCGACACGCTTGGTACTTTCGGGATCGCGTCGCGCGAACAAATTGCGAAGGCCGTCGAGCGGGCGCGCAGTGCCTGGACGCAGTGGAAACGAGTGCCGGCGCCGGTGCGGGCCGGGGTCATCGCGAATTTCGGGCGGCTGTTGCAAGAAAACAAAGAGGCGCTGTCTTGTTGTGTCACGCGCGAAATGGGAAAGCCGATCCGCGAGGCGCGCGGCGACGTCCAGGAAGCCATCGACACCTGTAACTTTTTCGTCAGCGAAGGGCGGCGCTTGTACGGCATGACCGTTCCGTCCGAAATGTCGCGCAAGGAACTCTTTACGTATCGCCGCCCGATTGGCGTCTTTGCGTGCATCACGGCGGGGAACTTTCCCGTCGCGGTGCCGTCGTGGTATTTCATTCCGGCGCTGGTGGCGGGCAATGTCTGTCTCTGGAAACCGTCGGACGATACGCCGCTGACCGCGTACTACTTTACTCAGCTGATGCACAAGGCCGGGTGTCCCGCCGGCGTCTTCCAAACGGTATGGGGCGGCGGCGCCGATTCTACCGGCGAATGGCTGATCGACCACGTCGATCGCGGCGGAATCGACAAGTTCGGATTCACCGGGTCCTCCGAAGTGGGGCGGCGCATCGGCGAGCGCTGCGGGCGGAATTTGCAAGTCCCATGTCTCGAGCTCGGCGGCAAAAATCCGTTGGTCGTGATGGACGACGCGAATCTGGCGCTCGCCGTGGACGGCGCACTCTGGTCCGGCTTCGGCACGGCCGGCCAACGCTGCACCAGCCTCGGGAATCTGATCCTCCACGAACGCATTCGAGAACCGTTCCTGGCGCAGCTGTTGGAACGCGTCCGCGCGATCCAAATCGGTGACCCAACCGACGAAGCGGTGTTCTACGGGCCCGTAATCGGCGAACGATTGCTCCGCAATCACCAGCGACACCTCGACACCCTTATCCAGCCGCATCACCGCGTGCTCACGACGCCGACCGGACGCTTGACGAAACAGCAGCCGTGGGCCCAGTGGCGGGGCGGCTCGCCCGACGACGGCTGGTTTGTCGCCCCGACGATCGTCGACGGCGTCCGTCCCGACGATGCGATTTACGCTACTGAAACGTTCGGGCCGTTGTTCAACGTCTTGACGTGTCGCGACCTCGACGAGGCCATTCGATTGGCGAACGGGACCGGCTACGGGCTGTCGTCCGCGCTGTACACCAACACGCCGGCGTCGGTGTATCAGTGGAAAGAAGAAATTACGGCCGGGATGACGAGCATCAATAATTCCACGACCGGCGCCGAGGCCCATTTGCCGTTCGGTGGCAATGGGCGATCGGGGAACGGGGCGCGCCAATCCGGTGTGTGGGTCATCGACCAATTCACGCGTTGGCAAGCGGTCAATTGGGACATGAGCGGGCAATTGCAGCTGGCCCAAATCGACACCGGCTATATGGCGGCCGACCTCGGCTACCGCCTTTAAGTTTCGCGGATTGGATAACGCATGCAATTTCGTCTGATGTTGGACCGGGATCAAGTCGATCAATGTCGCAAGGGGGCCCGGGAACTCGCCAAACATATTCATCGGTACGTCGATCGGCACACCAGCGAATCGGTCGAAGTCGCCACGTTGCGCTCGCTCGGCGTGACCGGCGATCACCAAGGCCAGACGTTGGCCGCGGCGGTCGTCGAAAAAATCGGCAAAGAACGGCTCCGCGAAGGCGCGGCCTATTGGCTGGGCGCCGTGATGGCGACCAAACAGTGCGACGTCGCGAAGGCGGCGCATCAGCTGGTCCGCGACGGCTGCCCGGATTCGCGGCAAACGCGGTTGCCGCACGCCGAAATCCGCCAAGTCACCAAGGCCGCGCTGCAACCGTTTCAGCACACGTGCGAACAGGCCGCGCGGCGCCGCGTTGGCACCACCAACCCACGCCGCCGCACTACGGCCGTCGAATCGTGGTTGACCGTCGCGAGTGGCGACGGCGCCGCAGACGTCCGCTTAGTCGCCGAATTGGCAAGCGGCCAAGCGACGGGCGCCGTGCTGCATCCGCCGTTTGCGACCAAGATCGCCGGACTGACCGCCAAGCCGCGCGGCTGGCGCAATCACTACGCAGTGCTCGATGTCGTGAAAAAATGTGCCCATGCCGTCGAGATGCACGCCGAGCGGCGCCAGAAGGCCCCGTTTGCGTTCGTGCTCGGTGGTTGTGGAGCGGCTACGCTCGAAGCGGTCACGGCCAGTGTTGCGACCGAACTCACTGGCGTGGAATTCGATCTCCTGACCGCAGCGCGTTGTCACGGACTGCATTTCAAACGGGCATTAGTCGATCAACAATTTCTCTACCGGATCTGCGGCAAGTCTGGAATCGGGCTGCTCGTCGCCGGTGACGGCTGGCGCGCCGTTGCGGATGGCTACGCGTACGGACACGAGTTGGTGCTCGGACATATGCTGATCGAGGCGTTGGCCACAATGGCCGGCGTGCCGTTCGAAGGCATCGTCGCGCGGCTCGCGCCGGTCTTGAAAGAGGGCGAGGGTGCGCGCAGCGATCGCGTGGCGCATGAACTGGCGCACCTTCAAGTCGAACGCGAACTTTTTCCCCAAGCCCCTCTGTTCATGGCCTGTGCCGCCACGACGCCCGATCCATGCGGCTTGCATGCGACGCTCGCCGTGTTGTGCGGTCTCGATGGCGCGATCGTCGACACTCTTACCGCGAAGAAAGTGGAGCAACAGCGATTGCACGCCGCGCGCGAACACATCGACGCGATTTGGCGCCACGGCGGCGATGTGGCCGAAGAATTGACGTATATCCCGAACGGCAAGATCCATCGGCGCGCCCACACCATCCTGGAGAAAATGCAAAAGACGTTGCAACAGCTCCAACGACGCGATCTGCTCAAACTCGGCGGCGACGAACCGGCTCCGGGACTTTTTGCCATCCCCGATAGCGGTGTCGGACTCGACGGCGTGCTGCAAAAACATAAGTATTACTGGAATCCGTTGGAAGAGTGGTTGTTGAAGGCCAACGCACGCTCGCACGACGAAGCGGATCTGGAAAGCGGCGCGGCGTAGTCAGACGATATTCTTATGCCCGGTATCGGCGTCGTGATGAATCCGCATTCCCGCAGTAATCGCCGCAATCCCGGGCGATTGAAGCGTCTCGCGTTCATCGTCGGCGACAAGGGGTCCTGTCATGCCACGCAGGATGTCTTCGATCTCGAACAAGTCGCCGGCGAATTCGCTGCACGCGAAGTGGAAATCCTCGGTATCAGCGGCGGCGATGGCACCGTCCACCACACCATTTCCACGTTCATTCAAGTTTATGGTGCGCGGCCTTTGCCGATGATCGCATTGCTGCGTGGCGGAACGGTCAACAACGTCGCTGGGGCGGTGGGCGTGCGCGGCACGCCGGAGTCGGTGCTCTCCCGTCTGATCCTCAAATATCATGAAGGCGCGCCGTTCGTGACCACGCCGGTACATTGTCTGGATGTGAACGGTAAATACGGTTTCCTGTTCGGCAATGGCTTAGCCGTCAACTTCATCGGCGAATATATTCGCCTTGGCGAAGGCGGCGGCCCGACTGTCGCGTGGCTGATGGCGCATTCCATCGGTTCCGCCATCCTGAACAGCCCGTATTTTCTGAAGTTGGCCCGGCGCTACGACGCCACCGTCACCGTCGACGGGAAAATATGGCCGTTCAAAAATTACACCGTCATTAATGCCGGCACCGTCGAACCGTTCGGCTTCGGCTTCAAACCGTTTCCCCGCGCGCGCGAACGTGCCGGGCACTTCCACTTGCTCGCCACATCCATGCTGCCGCGCCAGATCCTGCACAGCTTCGCGACCATTTGGGGTGGTAAACCGATCCGCTCCGAACACGCGCTCGACGATATTGCGCAACAGGTCGAGATCCAACTCGCCAAACCCGCTCCGTACATGATCGACGGTGAATTCTATCCGGCCGTGGATCGGTTGCATCTCCGCTGCGGCCCGGCACTCACGATGATTAGGGAGTAGCGGTCGCCGCCCAGACTTGCGCGGCGGCGTATCGTTCGGGTGTGCCGACGTCGTTCCAATAACCACGATACCAATACGTCTGGATGACCGTGTTCGCTGCCAGCAACGGTTTCAGTCCGTCGGCGACCAGGCAGGCCGGACGTTGTGATGGGAGTTGTTGCAGCAACGTGGCCGTGCCGACCATGACGCCGGTGTAATGATGCGCGCCGTGCCCGAACGCGCGCAGCCGTCCTTGGCCATCGCAGGCCAGCGCGGTGTAATGCTCACCCGGTTCCAACGCGCGGACGACCAATGTTGCCGCAGCCCCCGGAGTCGCGCGATGGGTGGCGATCAGATCCGCCAAATCCAGTTGGATCAACGTATCGGCATTCATCAACACGAACGGCTCGCCGCGAAAAAATTCCAGTACCTGTCGTACGCCGCCGCCGGTGCCTAAAATTTGCGGCTCCAGCGAAAAATGGGCACGCAGTCCAAACGCCGATCCGTCGCCGACATGGGAGCGAATCGCTTCAGGCAGATAATGCAAATTGATCATCACGTCGCGCACGCCACCGGCCGCCAGTTGCGCCAACGCCCGATCCAGCAACGGTTTATCGCCGACCGGCAGCAGCGGCTTCGGTACGCGATCCGTCAGCGGGCGCAATCGCGTGCCGAGCCCCGCTGCCAAGACCATCGCACGCGTGATGTTAAGTCCGCCATTCTGGGACATACGGGGTCAGCGCCTCCAGAAACTGTGCATATTCGGGCAATCGCAGTAGCGCCGCGCGGACGTATTGCAGCGACGTCGGAATGAACGGAAGAAAATTGGGATTCCCTTTCACTTGGTCGATATACACGAACCGTCCTGCATCTTTCATTTTGCGTTGTACCGTCACCAGATCGAAATCGTGTCGTGTTGTTGGGACTGCGCGATCGGTTGCCTGTGCGTAGTAGGCTACGAGTGTGTCGACTTCCTCCGCCGCCAACGCGATGTACGAATCGCGCAACAACGCCACGAGGTCGTAAATATAGGGCCCGACGAGCGCATCTTGAAAATCGATCATTACGATCTCGTCGCCCCGCAGCATTAAGTTGCGACTCTGAAAATCGCGATGCGTGAAGCCGTGCGGCATCGTCGCAATCGTCTGAACCATGTCGTGCGTGCAGTCGGCAAACAGTTGGCGCACCGATGCGGGCGGCATGATGCCTCGTGCCACTAATGCAAACTCCCAAAAATGGTCAAACTCCCAATGGAGCAATGCTGCGTCGAACGTGCGTTGGAAGGCCACGCACGCGGTTGGATCCCGTCCCGTCATGCGTTGTTGTAACCGCACTAGTACGTCGATGGCGCGCCGGTACCACGCCGCGCGATCCCGGCCTCCATCGGCCGTTACGGCCGTTGCCAGCAATCGATCGCCGAGGTCTTCCAGCACGATCCACCGTTCCGGCAAATGCACATGCAGGATCCGCGGTACCGCCAGTCCACACGATGCTAACACGCGCGCAATTTCGAGGAACGGAGGTTCCGCCAGCGTCCCGCGAAAATTCGTGATCTCTTCCGATGCGCTGGCCGCTCCTGCCGGCATTACCATCAGAATCTGCGTCGTACCGTCGTCGAGCGCGGCGCGAAAGTACTGACGCGCCGACGCATCGCCCATCAACTTGGTGAAATCGCGCACCGCCGGCAACCGCTGCGCTGCGCGCCACGCTGCAAAGCGCGCTCGTAGCGTTTCTGGCGTCTCCGCTTCAAGGCGTGACGGTGAGGGTCTGTTCGGTGTTGCTGATGTTGTCATACACAATCACTCCGATCACATGCGAACCGACCGTTAGTGTGCTCGGCACCTGAAAGGTCAGCTGCTCCAATTCTGTTCCCGCCGGCGCCGCTGCGACCCCATACGTATCGGCTGCCACGGCGACATCATCCATCACGACGACGTTGTCATTGGGAATTGCGGAATATCCAAACCCGATGATCGTGACCGTATCGCCCGCGCGCGCGACCGTCGGCGTGATCCGCGCAATGTACGGTTCGAGCTGCAATGGTACCGCTTCATCGAATGCAAATGTCGGCTGTTCCCCATCTCCGCATCCGCCACCGCAGAGCCCGAATGTGAGTGCTAGTATTACCCCAAGCCGCCGCATGCGCGGCCCATACCGGAGCGATCAATGGAATGCAATGAGTCACTAGCCACCAGCCACCGCAGTTTTTGCCAATGCGTTAGCCGATAAAAGGCGCGGGCGCGCTGCACGGCTGGCTCTTGCGTGCGACACGCTGCCAACGTGTGGCAAAAGTGGTGCGCTAACGCGTTCGCGCGATGGTAGCGCTCCGCTGCTTCTGCGTCCATTCCACCGGCCAAAGCGTAATGCTCGAAGAGCGATCCCAGTAAGTCGTTGCCCGGATTCCCTTGGGCGCGGAGCCAATGTCGACAGAGCAAGTACTTGTCGATCTCGGCCTGTAACTCCAATTCCAGCAACGAACAGGGGAGTTCGTGAGACCATTTCCACCAGACACAAAGAAAATGGCTGATCCCTTCAATGGCGACGCATGCGGCGGCGAGATTGTGCTGATCCAACTGTGTTCGAGGATCTGTTTGCTGTAACCGACGAGTTACTTCCGGAGCGATATAGAGTCCGACGTCGATCCCCTCTGATTGCGGCACGAGCAACAACATTTCTGCTCGCTGAGGATCCAGATGTGCAAACCGCGTGCAATATCGTCGATACCGCGCGCGGCTCACCAGCCATGGGGCGACGGGTGGCGCGGCATCCATTTGATAGAGCCGTGCTAAATCGTCCGTGATTGATTGGAGGATCATTGTTTGACCGTAAAGCGGGATTCGGTCGGGAGTCCTTCCCGCTGCAGCAGCCGCTCTAAATGCGCACTGCCGGTCTCCAGCCAGCGCTCATAGAGGGCCAGAAGGTCCTTGTTGGATGCCCCATCGGCGCTGCTGCCCTGACGCCGCACTTCCGCCAACAGATCCACGCATACCGCAAATTTTTCCCCTAACTCCCCGTAGATTTCTTTGAAGGTGTCGCCTCCGGTAAAACAGCTGGCGAGGCTCAAATAGGCCCCGCCGCCCATGCGGATATAATAGTCGAGATCGACGAGTCGCCGTTGCGCGCGCTGCGGAAAGTATCCGGCGATGAACAACGACATGTCCCCGAGCCGTTTAAATTGCCGGATTCGTTCCGCCAGGTTTTCGCTGTGAATGGCCCGCTCCAACAACACGGCCAATGGCGTATCGTCGAGACGATCCTCTTCGCGGGCAAACAAATGCTCCGTTTTGCGGCATTCATTTAAGAGGTTAACGATGTAGAACTCGGAGGCCTCGGCCAGCCCGACCCGGAGGTGCGTTGCGGCCCGCTGTAGCATCTCGCGGAAATACTCCGTGAGGTTGGGACGACACTGAATCATCGTATGTCACTTGGTTGCCGTTATTCTGCCAGCAACAAACTGTACTAATACAATGATACGGCTTTTTTCGGGAGAGCTCAAGGGGTTACTGCGAGCGGGCCTGAGATACGGCGGCACAGCTGGAGTTGTCCACCGCGTGCGTCGCGTAAGAATGTGCGGTCTCGGTACGAAACCGCCGCCAGGCGAGGAGCCCGACGCATGCCTTCAGTCCATAGTTGCCGAGCATCCAGAGCAGACTCATGGCAAAGAGGAGCTCGGGACCGGAGACCCCGGCCGCGAGATCTGGTGCTATCTGTAGGTGCGGCACTAGGAGGTCCACGAGCGCCTTATTGGAAGTCCCGACGCCGCCCCAGCTGATCGGGATGACGCCAATCAAAAAAGCGATGGGCACGTTTCCGAGGATGGCCGCAAACGGGATGTGTGCGCCGAAGAGATGGACCAGCGCATAAATCACCAATACGGCCGTACAGGGGATGGCCGACCGGACCATGATCACTTGCAGATAGTCGCGCAAACGAGCCCGCGCAAAAATGGCAAAAATGCGCTTGGTGTGGAGAAACCCGAGTCGCCGCATGAAGCGGGACTGTCCGTGTGTCCCCGGACGCAGGACCAGCCAATACGTGAGGTGGGCGGCGGTTAGCAAATAGGTCACGGCGGCGACGAGACGGATCGACGGTGTGAGATCGAATCCTAAGACACGATGCTCGCCAAAAAACGTCCCGACATATGCCAGCGAAATGATCCAAAAAAGATCGGCCGCAGTAATGAGAAAAAACGTACTCAATAAGTCTTCCAGCGGGGCACGCCGGCGTCGCTGGACGGCCAACGCCAACGCGGCTTGGCCTGCTCCATAGTTAATGAGCGCTAAGAGGTACGTGGCCGCTCGGGGGACCAGCAGCGCGCGCCACGAAATAGGGGCGATGAGGCGCGTCAAAATCGACGCCGTTCCGGCACAGTCGACCATCCAATTGGCCAGAAAATATCCGAGCGCCAGTGCGACGAACCCCACCGGTTGTACTAAGCGGACGGCGCGGACGACTTGGTCGATGGGGTATAAATGGAATAACCACCAGAGGATAGCGCTCGCCACCCCCCAAGGAAGGATCTGTTTGAGCAGGCTGCCCCAACGATTGTGAAAAAAAGTACGCAACTTTTTTTTCCGTCCGCCGATACTAATAATGGAAGCTGGGGAGCTAAACGGGAAGGGATCCTCTGTCAATGAAAACGGTACACTGACTCGATGGGGGCATGGGAGAAGGCAGTAGCCTCCATCGTCTTAATCCCCCACTCCTTCTCCCAACATAGGGCCGGTTCGCTGCAAAGCGGACCGGCCCTCACTTTTTCTGATATCCCAGGCCGACTAAGTATTGCTCCCGTGATCCGGTGCGGGTCGCGGCGGGGATATGGTTCGTAGCCCGCTGAAAGGCATTGGCCAACACTTTCCGCAGCTGGGCGACGTCCGGACCTTCAAAGATCTTGACCGCAAAATTTCCTTCGGGTCGGAGCACTGCCTGCGCGATCGTCCACGCCGCGGATGCCAGCGCGTATGAATGGTAGGCATCACTGAATTTGACCCCCGTCGTATGAGGTGCCAAATCGGAAAGGACAATGTCCGCGGGTCCCCCCAACGCCTCAATGAGTGGTGCCGGATTCTCCGTCAGCGCTTCGATATCGGCCTGCAGCGTGACGACCGTTGAGGGGAGCGTAATCATGATCGGTTCCAAATCCACGCCGACTACCCGTCCGGAAGGACCGACCGCTCGGGCAATTGTCTGCAACCATCCCCCCGGGGCACAGCCGAGGTCCAGGACCCGCATTCCAGGTCGGAGCAACCGAAACTTCTGAGATAACTCATCTAATTTAAATGTTGCGCGACTGGCGAGGCCGGCGACCTTGGCCTGGCGATAAAAATGATCCTTGCGGTCGTACTGTGCCATCGGCGGCCTTCTAAGGTTTTTTTTGTCGATACGCAACGATTCGCTCGGACTGGCAAAGCCAGATCCTCGCTAATAGTCGGGGGGTGCCTCGCTCCCCCCGACGCCCCCCATCTGCAACAATATTCCTCTCTCGACGCAACTTCTGCTCTGGCTGTGCCGATACTGGGAATGAGGCAGTGGCGTTTGTATGCCTGTCTCCGTTGGGTTCTGGCAAACGGCTTGCACTTAAGGAATCCCAACGGGCTACACAACAAAAGGAGTCGGCGATGGCGATTGATAAAACAAGAGTGAAAACAGTGCTTTCAGCAACAGCTCCCGATGAGGCGCTGTTACGGACTGCGGGGAAGAAAGTCGCCGCTTCGGGGAATCAAGTCCGTCAGGTCCAGAAGACGGCGTCGACGCCAGTCGCCAATCAACCGAATGCCCGACCGGTTGCAAAGACCCAATATGTCGCCGGGAGTGCACCGCAGGTTGCAGCGAGTCGCTTCAGTGGCCTTCACGCCAGTCGATTCGCCGCCCGGCCGTCGGTTCGGAAATTGAGTGGAGACGATATCGTCGCGTTAGCGGAACGGTCCCCAGCGGAAGCCGTCCGCACGTTACGTGCAATTGCGACGAGTGCCTTCAGTCAGGCGTATATGGATGCGGCCGGCCGATATCGGACGGTCGAAGAAGGGGGCGACCATGCCAGCGCTTAATTACACCCGTGAAGATTTTATCAATATTATTGAAACGTTGATCGATAAAGACTGCCCACTGTATTGTCACCCGGAGTTTCGGAAGGGGATGGAGCGGGATCAGAACCTCTTCATCAACCAAGTCATTCGCGAGGCCAATGGCAATGTGGCCTTCCGTTCGGTCGATTTTGACCTCGAAGGGATGGATGACGAGACCTTTTGGGAGCGCATCGACGACTCACGGTTCTCTGATTTTATTGAGGAAAGTGCTGCCACGGCGATTCTGAAGATGACGGAACGAATTGATCTTGCCTAAGAGGATTTGTTAGGCCCTCACCCGGCGCTACGCGCCACCCTCTCCCCGTCGGGGCGAGGGGAAAATATAGAAGTCAGGTTTATTCAGGCAACTTTTTCCGTGTTCTGCCGATAACATAATTAGGAGACACGCTCTGGGGGAGCTCCGAAAGGTGCTCCCCCAGAATTGTTTCTGGGGAGGCGCGAGGCAGTCGTCCCGGACCCGGTGGGGTTCGGTAGGCGGAGGGCTCATGACCCCCGATCGACCGGAAACTGCGCTCTATCCAAGCTCCCCACGAAGGGCTTGCATTTTCTCCCGACATACGCGAATGAGTGCGCCGTTGTGCGGGCAGGTAGCTCAGTCGGTAGAGCAGAGGACTGAAAATCCTCGTGTCGGCGGTTCAATTCCGGCCCTGCCCACAAAAAATGGATAAACCCAGCCGGGTGATGCCTTTTTTTTGGGCAGAGA